>JAKZWC010000304.1:0-10454 GCA_047515735.1 Spirochaetales bacterium
GCGGATCGAAGGCAATCCACGGGACATCATAGACAGCCGTCTGGGCCGTGGCTGGGTGCAGTCCGGCACCAATCCGTTGTTGTTCACTCGCCACCTGCGCGCGCTGGCCGGCTCACTGGGGCAGGAGCTCATGGTGGATTGTTACCGGGCGTGCCGCGGAGCCGGCGCCATCGTGACCGGCCTGCTCGGATACTTGGCCACCTGCCACGTGGCCGAGCGGCTCGACGTACCGCTGGCGGCAGCGTTCCTGCAGCCGGTCACCCCGAGCCGTCACCTGCCGTCGGTGTTCTTTACCGACATACGTGCACCGGCACCGGCCCGCCACTGCTACAACCTCGCCAGCCACATGCTCGTCGAACTGATGGTCTGGAGCGTGCTGCGGCGCGAGGTGAACCGCGCACGCGCCAACGTGCTCGGGCTGCCGGAGGTGCCGCCCCTGAGCACCTTCGCCCGCAACCTGCGCGACAACCTGGTACTGTACGGGTTCAGCTCCACCGTGCTGAACCCGCCGGCCGACTGGCCGCAGGGGGTACAGGTGACCGGGTACTGGTTTCTCGATGAGACCGGCTCCGACTGGCAGCCCGACGCTGCCCTCACGGCGTTCCTGCAACGCGGGGCGCCCCCGGTCTACGTCGGTTTCGGCAGCATGAGCGGCGCCCAGGAAGATGATCTCACGACCATCGTGCTCGGCGCGTTGCGACGCTGCGGGCTGCGCGGAATCCTGGCCACCGGGTGGGGCGGACTCGGCGCCGCGCAACTCCCGGACGACATGCTGATGCTGGACTGGGTGCCCCATGATTGGCTGTTTCCGCGCACCGCCGCCATCGTCCACCACGGCGGCGCGGGCACCACGGCCACCGGACTCCGCTGCGGCGTGCCACAGGTGATCGTACCGTTCTTCGGCGATCAGCACTTCTGGGGGCAGCGCATCAAGGAGCTGGGCGTGGGTCCGGCCCCGGTGTCCCGGCGCCGGCTCACCACTGACCGCCTCACCGCCGCACTGACCGAGGCTACTACCGTTCTCGAAGTACGGGAGCTTGCCCGCGCCGCGGGCAAGCGTATCCGCGCCGAGGACGGTGTGGGGACCGCGGTGGCGATGTTCCGCCGCTCCCTGCAAGGAAAAACATGGTGACCCTGGTCACCGGCGCCTCCGGCATGATCGGCGGCGAGCTGGCGGCACAGATCGCCGCCGCCGGCGTGCCGGTGCGCTGCCTGCTGCGACCGTCGAGCGACAGCTCGCGGCTCGACGACTTGGCGGTAGAGGTGGTACGCGCCGACCTCGATGACCCGGACGCCATCGCGGCGGCGGTGGCCGGAGCCTCCCGGGTGTACCACGTCGCCGGCTATCTGCACGCCGGGGCGCCGTTCAGCGCCGGCGAGGACTATGCCCCCTATCGTGCGGCCAACGTCGACCTGACCGCCCGCCTGCTGGCCGCCAGCGCGGACGCCGGAGTCGAGCGGTTTCTGTTCGCCAGTACCGTCGGCGTCTACGGGCCCGCGGCCATCTCGCCCGTCGGCGAACACAGCCCCACCGAGCCGTTCTCGGCTTACGGCCGATCCAAGCTCGAAGCGGAGGGACTGGTGCGCGACTACGCGCGCCACGGACTCGACACCACCATAGTGCGTCCCAGCGCCACCTATGGACCGGGGGACCGCCACTTTCTGCCTGCCGCGCTGGCGCTGGCGCGCAAGCGCCGGATACCGCTGGTCGACGGCGGACGCCACTTGGTGGACTTCGGCTATGTCACTGATGTCGCGCGCCTGATGGTGCTGGCCGGCGACTCGGCGGCGGCCCGCGGCAAGACCTACAACGCCGCCTCGGGAGCTCCGCAACCCCTGCGTGACCTGTTCTTCGCGTACGCCTCCCTGACCGGGCAACGGCCGCCCGCCATCATTCCCGTATCGGCCGGTCTGTGTCGCGCCCTGGGTCCGCTGTTGCATCCCGCCATACGACTGTGCGCGCCCGAAATGAGCGCCCTGGTAACCCGTGAAGGGCTGGACTATCTGGCACGGGACGTCAGTTACGACATGACGCGGGCGCGCGACGACCTCGGCTTCCGTCCCCAGGTGGATTTCCGCACCGGACTGGCGCTGACACTGGAGGCCGCGCGCGCCTGACTACAACGAAACGGGGCGTCAGAACCGGTAGCCGGCGCAGGCGACCTCGATTCCCGGGCCGACCGCCAGAAACAGCCCCAGAGCGCCGGGCTGCACACCGCGCCCCTGCGCTGCTTCCCAACCGGCAGCCGGTGCCGAGGTGAACAGATCCTCGGTCCCGCACGCCACCAGCCGCTCCGGTTCCACCTCGAGCGCCGCGGCCAGACGGACCAGGAACTCGGGCGAGAGCTGCGGCGGAAAGATCACCGCATAATCGTCCAGCGTGAGCTGTTCGTGCCGCAGCATGGTGCGCACGCTCGCGGCCAGCGCCTCAAGGTAGTAGTCTTGCAGGCGCGCGTCGCGGACCACCCCCAGCCGCGATGGTCCGGAGTCATCAGTCTGCGCATAGGAGTGATAGCGCTCCAGGTGCTCCGGACGGCTGTCGAAGTAGAAGCTGCAGAATCCCGTCGCATCCCGGCTGCGCTCCAGCAGCAGGGCCGATCCCGCGGTGGCAATGCCCAGCCGGGGCTGCCCGGACACCTGCGTCTCAACAAACTCCGAGGCGCTCACTACCGCGACCCCCTCGCGGGACAACAGCAGACGCCCGGCCACCTGACACGCCATAAGCACGCCCGGCGGACCGTTCAGCAAGTCGAACGCCAGCAGCGGGCGGGTGCCATTGTCGGTGCAGGAGCCCTTGAGCCCGAGCTCGCGGGCCACCAGCGTTGCCAGCGCCGGCTCGGAAACGAACGCCTGGCGGTATACGCCGGAGTACAGCAGCAAGCCGAGGTTGCGTTCGCCGGCCGCGGTGGAGCCCAGCACGCGGGCCGCGGCTCCAGCAGCCAGCTTGACGTTGGCGCGCTCGCCGTCGGTGGCGCCGGTATGCGTCGCCGCCGCCCCGATGCGCACCCGTTCGCCGACCGCGATCACCCGGTAGCAGCCGCCGGCGGTGGAGCCATTGGGTTCGGGTTCGGGGGCCGCAGGCGCTTGCCGCGGCCCTCCCCCATTGGCGCCGGCGGCAAAGTTGTCCACCCGATACTGCGCCAGGCCGATGGTGATCCCGGAGGCCTGAATGCTGAACAGCACCCGCTGGCCGGGCTGTACCGCGGCGTCGTCGATCAGTTCCTTGAGCGCTAACCAGTGCGACGTGGTCGCCGTGTTCCCCCGATGCTTGAGGTTGTCCACCATGTTGCCGGAGTGGCATACCGTGCGGCCGAAGCGCCGGTTGGTCATGCGCGTGGCTTCCTTGATGGAGTTGGACGAAGTCTGGTGAGGTATGAAGTACCGCGGATCGTCCACCACCCGTCCGCCGGCCGCCAGCGCGTGATAGTGGGCCACGATTTCGTTCAGCGCCGCCCGCGCCAGTGCCACCGAATCGGTGAACATGATGGCGCCGTGGGTCTCCGCGGAATGGGCGATACAGAGGTCGGCGTGCTCGGGCACGGTGTACAGGTCGATGAACTCGAATCCGGCCCCCTGCTCCAGGAGCAGGCAGATGCCGGCGTCGCCGAGGGTGAGGCATGCCAGGCGCTGGTCGTGGATCCCCTCGAGCTCGCGCTGCGCGGTGCCGGTGAGATGGGTGATGTACTCGCCGCTCACCACCAGAGCGCGCCGGACATCGCCGCGACGGATCAACTCGTCGACGACCAGGATCGCCGTGAACACCCCGGCGCAGGCGTTGCCGAGGTCGAACGCCATCGCACCGTGCAGCCCGAAGTGCCTGCGCAGCACCGGTGCCGTGGCCGGCTCGAGGCTGAAGGCGTCCGGCGAGTCCTGATCGGAGATGTTGGCCGAGACGATCAGATCGATGGCAGCCGGATGATGGCGCGACTGCGCCAGACACCTGGCGACCGCGCCCTTGGCCAGGTCGACCGAGAATTCGGTCTCCCCCGCCATGCGCCGGCTGCGTATGCCGGTCAGACGCTCCAGCGGCACCATCACCCGCCGCCGGCACCCTTTCACCACGTCGCGGGTCGTAACTTCGCGCTCGGGAAGATAGACGCCCAGGCTCTCGACGCTGGTATTCGCGGTTACGCCCCAGGTCCCGGGCTGCGCCGTCATGGATTGGTCCTCTTGCTGTTCACTGATGCTCCAACTCGCGTTGCGACCTTAGCACATTCGGCGCCCGCCCGGGCAGTCCCCGCGGCCGGCGCGGTCCTGCGACAACCCCACGCGGCAGGTGCCACCCGGCGAGGCAACCGCTCGTCAATTCCGCTACCGGCGACTGCCCTGGTCTGCAGGAGCACAGGCTCTTGGAGAGTCGTTTCGCAAGATCGGTCACTCGGCGCAGCCGCTCGTCGTGTTCGCCGGTCTGCAGGCGGCGTAACGGCCGCTCCCGGTCGCGCTGCAGATCGTCGCGAGCGACGGCGCCACCCGTCGCGGCGCGGTGTCCCGATCCGGGCGACGACCAGCGCGCATCGGTCGGACGCGCACCTCCGAGGGCAGACGCGACACGGCAGCGACGGCTGACCATGCAGACTGGCCGTGATGGGGCCGGCATCGCCGTCAGCGTCCCGCGCGCTGGCAGATCATACGCCACCGCGGACGACAAACGGGTAGTCTGCAAGCTGCCGGCGGTGCCGGCGCCCGGCCCATTGACCGGGAGCGGCAACGAGTGTAGCGTGACGCCCGCCCCGATACCGCGGCCGATGTCTGACTATCCAGCCCGAATTCGCGCCCTCCACGACCAGCTCAGCGGCATAGCCGTCAACTGGGCCCTGGGCAGGCCTGTCGACGAGGCGGCCGCCCGTACCGTCCGCGGTACCGTCATCACCGCCAATCACCGCCACTACTACGAGCGGATTCCCATCTACCGCAAGCTCGCGGACCAGGCCGGCATCGGCGCCGAGGCCACCATCGAGCAGATCATCCGCGAGATGATGTCCACCGATCACATCTTCAAGTCCTACCCGCAGGCACACCTGGACAACAACGACTACGGCGCCATGAACGAGTGGCTGCGTCAGGTGTTCGACCGGCCGATCGCGGTGCCGGTTGCCGACGTCGATTCGGTGGACGGCTGGCTGGAGCGGCTGCAGGCAGCCGGAATTCATACAGTATTCAGCTCCGGTACCAGCGGTCACATCTCCTTCGTACCGCGCGACGCGTACACCTGGTCCCAACTCACCGGATTGAGCATGTGCTACGTTCCACTGTTCCAGATGCGCCAGGGCATTGCCCGCGGGTGGGAGCGCGTCGCCGCCCGCAGCGCGGCGCGGATGATGTCGCCGGGCGGTTTCGCGCAGTTCTTCCAGCACCACGGGCTGCGCAGCTTCGACGGGTTCTTCCTCTCCTTTTCCGGCGGCACCCAGGGCACCCAGGTGGTGGGTCAGGTAATCGCCCGGATGGTCGGCCGCGCCACCTTCCTGTTCGACCTGCAACTGTCCGCCACGGCGGTACGTGCGCTGGTGCGCGGGGCCGCCGGCGAACGGGAGCAGCGCCTGGCCGATGCGTTTCTGGAAGCTACCGTGCAGCGCCGGGAGGAGAACTACCGCCGGGTGCTGGCGGCCATGCGCGATTCGGTCAAGGCCCGCCGCCGGGCGCTGGTGTTCGGCGCGCCGTTCATGATCAAGGAGTTCTGCGACTGGCTGGTCGCCGCCGGTGAGGAGATTGCGCTGCGTCCCGGCAGCATGCTGTTCCACGGGGGCGGCTGGAAGAGCTTCGAAGGCGACCGCATCGACGAGCCGGCGTTTCTCGCGCTGATGGAGCAGGCCACCGGGATCACCTCCGGCAACGTCAGCGAAGGCTACTCCATGACCGAAGCACAGGTGGTGTATCCACGGTGCCGCGAAGGACGCTTCCACATTCCGCCGATCACCGAGACGGTGATCTTCGACGACGCGCTGGAGCTGCTCGAGGGCGACGACGTGTACGGCGCGCTCGGGTTTCTCGACCCCTTCGCCGCCTGCTATCCGGGATTTATCATCACCGGCGACAACGTGCGGCGCCGGGCCGATCAATGTCCCTGCGGTGTCAGCGGGGTCACCATCACCGACATCGGGCGCGTTGCGGGACGCGAGGTGAAGGGTTGCGGCGGCATCATGGCCGCCATGCAGGGCTGAATGTCCATTACGGTGGACTCCGCGGGCGTCATCCGGCTGCCCGCCCTGGTGCGCGGCACGCTGACCATGCCGCCGCCGGTGCCGAGGGACGACATCGAAGCCGCCTTTGCCCGCGCCGACAGCGAGCGGAGCGGCTCCGATCCGGCGTCGCTGGTCAAGCTGCCCGAGGCGTGGGTGCTGCGCGAACCGATCCTGGAGCGCGACTCGATGCGTGCCACCGGCGGCTACCAGTACCAGGTCATGCCCGCGCCGAACCCGCTGCAGTTGATCGAGAATGATCTCGACGCCCTGGCCGGCGAGCTGTACGAGCTCCCGTTCGCCGAAGTTCTGAACTACCTCGACGGCCTGCAGCAGGCGTACGCGGGCGACGCCGCGACGCTGCAACAGGTCAAGGCACTGGTGCGGCAGACCTCGGAGGCGCCCGACCCCTACGTCGACGCCGGCTTTGCGGTGTTTCCGATCATGCTCGGGCGCGACGTCGCCGAGTCGATGGTGGACACCGATCTGGCCGCCTGGCAGGTGCCGGGGCGCCGCTTCCTGGACGGCTGGGTGGAAGTGCCGGGCACCCAGTACCCGGCGCCGGTCCACCTGATCCACGCCCAGCACCTGCCCCCGATCGCGGATTACGACCCGACTCGGGCGACGCCGCGGATCCGCGCGCTGCCTACCCGCCAGCTCCACATCACCGCCGGCAACTCGCCGCTGGTGCCCCTGGCATCGCTGCTGCGCGCCATCTGGACCAAGTCGGCGGCCACCATCAAGCTGCCCTACGGCGCCACTCTGGCGGGCGCCTACCTCGCCCAGTTGGCGGCCAACACCTTCCCCGACCATCCGCTCACCCGCCATCTGTCGGTGCTCTACTGGCCGGGCGGCGACCGGCAGTTCGAGACCCCGCTGTTCCTGCCGGGCCGCTACGACCGGATCGTGGTGTGGGGCGCCCCCAACGCGGTGCTGTCGGTCACCGAGCGCGCCGCCTTCACCAAGACCGTGACCTTCAACCCGCGTTACGGAGTGAGCCTGATCGGGCGCGAGGCGTTCGATAACCTGGAGCAGGTGGTGAGCCGCGCCGCGTGCGACACCCTGATCCAGAGTCAGAAGGCGTGTATCGCCTCTCAGATCCACTACGTAGAGGCGGACCAGGCGCAGGCGGAACGGTACGCCGCCGCGCTGCGCGATGAGCTGGGACGCTGGGACGGCTTCGCTCCGGCCGCGTTGAGCCGGTCGCAACAGGGGCAACTGCGGCGCATGAAGCGCGGCAGCTTTCTCGGCGCTACGTGGTTCGAGAACCAGTCCGGCGGTCAGTATCGGTCCGCCGTGGCGGTGATGCCCGACGAGTTCAACATCATGGAGCATCCGCTGTGCCGGCTCATCGTGGTGCGGCCGGTGCGGAGTCTGGAGCAGGCGCTGAAGTACCTCCATCCGGGAGTGGCGACCGCCGGAGTGTTCCCCGAGGCGCGGCGCCACGCGCTGAGCGTCCGCATCGGGACGCGCGGGGTAAGCAACGTGCCACCGCTGGGTCAGGCCGGCTACACCTACCCGGGAATGCCGCACGACGGCATGCTGGTGCTCAGCGAGCTGGTGGACTGGAAGACCGGTTAACCGGGGTTAAGCGGTGGGCGCGCCTTGTGCCCAGGAGCGCGCGAGACGCTGCATACCCTCCTCTATCGACACCGGCGGCACGTAACCCAGGTCGCGGCGCGCCGCGCTGATGTCGAACCAGTGGGACGAGGAGATTTCCCGCACCAGGAAGCGGGTCAGCGGCGGGACCGCGGCGGGCCGGAGCAGGCTGCAGGTTCCCTCCACCAAGCCGGCCGCCGCCAGTGCCAGCCAGCGCGGCAGGCGGCGGCGCACCGGCGGCGCACCGGCCAGTTTCAGCAGCCGGCCTACGAACTGCCAGAGATCCACCGGCTCGCCCTGGGAGATGAAGTAGGTGCGACCGGCGGGCCGGGCTCCGGGTGCGAGCCGTTCCACGGCGAGCGCGTGTGCCTCGGCGGCGCTGTCGATGTAGGTCACGTCGACGCGGAACGGTCCGCGTCCGATCTGCACCAGCCGCCCGCGGCGGGCACGGGAGATCAAGGCCGGTACCAGGTGGCGGTCTCCCGGCCCCCAGATCAGGTGGGGCCGCAACGCCGCCGTGGCCAGCGCGCCGTCGTTGGCCGCCAGCACCGCCTGCTCGGCCAGTGCCTTGGTCCGTGAATAGGAAGAATCGTAGTGGTCGGGATAGGGGACCGTCTCGTCGACGCCGCACAGGTCGGTGCCGGCGAACACCACGCTCGGTGAGCTGGCAAACACCAGCCGCTCCACCCCGTGGACGCGGCAGCCGGCGATGACCGCCTCGGTGCCGGCGACGTTGACCGCGTGGAACTGCTGCGCGGAACCCGGCACGCCGGGTATCAGCGCCGCCGCGTGCACCACCGCCCGGCATCCGGCACAGGCCGCGGCGGTCGCGCGCGGGTCGGCTAGGTCGCCGCGCACCGTCTCCACCCCGCGCGCCGCCAGCGCCGGATAGTCGCCGCGCGCGTAGCTGCGCACCTGATGGCCGCGCTGCAGCAGCCGTTCCACGATGGCGGCGCCCAGGAAACCGCCCCCGCCGGTTACCAGAACCTTCACGCGGCGTCGGGCGGAGCGGACGGCGTCGAGCTGGCCGCCAGCTTGCGCCAGGTAGCGAACAGGAACCAGCAGATGACCAAGTTGGCCGGCAGGGTCACGAGCAACGCGGCGGTGCCGAACGGGGTGATGCTTCCGGCGAATATCAGGTAGGTCCAGTCGGCGAACATCTCGCTGAGGCGGATGCCGGTGACCAGCAGCAGCCAGTGCGCGGCAGTGCGCCAGCGCGGCAGCGCCAGGATCTGCACCACGGAGAACGCCACCCAGATGGCGCCGGTACGGCGCAACAGCCCCTGCGGATCGACGTAATCGGTGGCGTGCAGGATGCGGAACCAGAGCTGCGGCAGCAGAAACGCGCCCACGGCAACCAGCAGGTCGAAGATCACCAGCGACCACAGCATCACGTCGACCAGCCGCCCGCGCGCCGCGCTCACGGGGGTCGGGTCCGGTCGTCTATCCGACATGAGCGACGTTGTTCGGTAGCGGCATGGTCGTATCGTGGTGAGTCAGCGCGGTCATACCCGGGCATCGGCTGCTGGCCAGCATTTGCGGACCAGTATACGCCGCTTCGCGGGCAGGCGACCCTCTCGCGGCACCTCCGCGCGCCGCCCCCTCCGGACGGCGGCCGGAAACCGGTCCGGAGGCCCCCGCCCCGATACCCCGCGCCACGCCACCGCAGCGGGCGACGGTTTCGGAGCGCTGGTATAGAGTATCGGCGCTATGTTCGCATGGGTATTGCACGGCCAGCGCGACCTGCGCCACGAGCGGCGCGCCGATCCGGTTCCGGCAGCACATGAGGTGCTGTTACGGGTGGAGCGGGTCGGTATCTGCGGCAGCGACGTCCACTACTACCGCGACGGCCGGGTGGGAGCGTTCGTGCCGTCCCGGCCGTTCGTGATCGGGCACGAAGTCGCCGGCGAGGTAGTCGAGACAGGGGCCGCGGTGGACCACCTGCGGGTCGGCGATCGGGTGGCGGTGGACCCGTCGCAGGCGTGTCGGCGCTGCTCCTGGTGCCGCGGCGGGCGCAGCAACCTGTGTCCGGAGATGCGCTACTTCGGCAGTGCCGCCACCGATCCACCCACCGACGGCGCACTGTGCGAGCTGAAGGCGGTGCCGGCCGCCAACTGCTACCGTCTCGGTGACGCTCTGAGCTACGCCAGCGGGGCACTGCTGGAGCCTCTGGCGGTGGCCTGCCACGCCGTGCTGCGCGCCGGCAGACTGGCCGGGCGCCGGGTCGCGGTGAGCGGCGGCGGTACCATAGGACAGCTCGTGGCGACGGTGGCACGCGCTCTCGGTGCCGCCCACGTGGCCGTGGCCGACCCGCGCCCGGCGGCGCGGGCGGCGGCGGCGGAGCGGGCGGACGAGGTGCTCGATCCCGTTGCCGGCAGCGCGCGGCTGGCGGAGGGGCCGGCGCAGGTGACCTTCGAAGCGGCCGGGGCGGCCGACTCGTTGCGTTGGGCGCTGGAGCACACCGCCCGCGGCGGCACCGTGGTCCAGATCGGCACCCTGCAGCACCAGTTCGATGCACCGCTGAACCTGATCATGGCCAAGGAGCTGCAGGTGCTCGGGTCATTCCGTTTCGCCGACGGGTTCCAGGTCGGAGCGGCCTTGCTGGCGGCGGGCCGGATCGAGGTCGAGTCGCTGATCACCGCGGTGCTGCCGCTCGCGCAGACCCCGGCGGCGCTGGAG
>JAKZWC010000305.1:0-3461 GCA_047515735.1 Spirochaetales bacterium
ACCGGAGATAGCCCTGTGCGAGGTGGCCCTCGATATCGGACGTACGTACGGGCGCCTCGCTGCTCAGACCGGGGGCGCAGGTCGAGAACCTGTGGCAAGCGGAAGTGTTACACGACCGGCTGCTCGACGCGCACTCGCTGCAGGTGGCCGATTTCGATGGTGGCGGACGCCCGGATCTCTACGTGGGAGAGATGGGGCGGGCGGACTGGACCGTGCCGCACCCGCCAGCCCAGCGGCTGTTTCTGAGTCGCGGAGATGGTATGCAGGAGCTTGTCATCGACTCCGGAGTCGGAACGCACGAAGCGCAGGTCATCGAACTGGATGGGCGCTTCGGCATCGTGAGCAAGCCATACCGAGCGCTGCAGGACAGCGCTCCGCGACCGCTGGGGGTCGACGCCCTTTACCTGTACCTGCCGGAGTGATGGTCGCGGTTATCCGTTGCCCGGGAACGGCTCGAACGCGCGCCGGCCGCGGTTGCGCCGGTCCGCGAAGTCGATCTGGCCCTTGCCCGTAACCGGGAGCCGCGAGCCGTCCTGCGCCGGGTCGACGTAGCGGCAGAACCACTCCTCGAGACCGGCCCGCAGCCGCTCCAGCTCGGTGGCGCATCCCGGGTCGTCTACCCGGTTGCTCACTTCGCCGGGGTCCTCCCGCAGATCGTAGAGCTCGTGCGGCCCGAATGGATAGCGGTGCACGTACTTCCAGCGCCGCTCCCGGATCATGCGCACCGGGCCGTACTCGTCGCACACCACGACCGCTTCGTGGCCGCCTGAAGCGCCTTTCAGGAGCGGGGCGAAGCTCCTGCCGGGCAGCAGGCCGGTCTCCGGCTGGCCGATGCCGGCCAGCTCGAGGATGGTCGGCAGGACGTCGTAGTGGCTCGCCAGGCTGTCGCTGACCGCGCCCGCGGGTATGGTGCCGGGCAGGCGGGCGAGGAACGGAACCTTCACTGCCTCCTCGAACATGTTGACCGGGAAGGTGCCGTTGCCCTTGCCGTGGATGCCGTGGTGGCCGAGGCTGTAGCCGTTGTCGCTGGTGAACAGGAGCAGCGTGTCGCCCGCGATGCCGAGCTGGTCCAGCTTGGCGAGCAGCCGCGCCACGTTGCGGTCCATCGCCGTGATGGTGGTGAAGTAGCCTTCGATCGTCGCGCGCCGCCGTTCGGGGGTCGGGTTCCAGCCGTTCCAGGGATTGGGGGAGAGCACCGGCAACGACGGGAACTCGCGCTTCTCGTACCCGGCCCAGATATCCTCGGGCTGCTCTTCGCGATGCCAGGGTGCGTGCGGGGCGGTGTAGTGCACGCTCAGGCAGAAGGGCCGGTCACCCTTGCCGTAGCGGTCGAGAAAGCCGAGCGCCCGATCGGTGAACAGATCGGTGACGTACTCCTCGCGCCGGGTCATCTCGGGCTCGTCGTCGAAGATGAAGTAGCCGGTGTAGCGGTCGCCGCCGAGGGAGTGGGCGCACCAGTATTCATGGCTCTTCTGCGGCGTTGCGCTGGCGCCCAGGTGCCACTTGCCGGACAGACCGCAGACGTAGCCCGCCGCCGCGAGGTAGTCGGTAAAGCCCTGCACTCCGGCAAGGTATTCGCGCGGGCGGTCGCGGCCGCACCACGTCACCCCGTCCTCCACGTCGATGTTGCCGCTCTTGAGCCAGTCGTGCACGCCGTGGGCCGACGGCATGCGGCCGGTCAGGAAGGTCGCCCGCGCCGGCGAACAGACCGGCGAGGCGCAGAAGAAGCTGTTGAACGTCATGCCTTCGGCGGCGATCCGGTCGAGGGTCGGCGTGTCGAGCTCCGGGGTGCCGGCGCATCCCATCGCCCACGGCCCCTGATCGTCGGTCATGATGATGAGCACGTTCGGTCGCATCCGATCCCCTGCACCCTATTGTTCAACGAATCGCGCGTCCCTCCAACCTGGTGCGAAGCCAAGCCGTTGCAGGTGCGCGGATGCGCGGACCGGGAGTTTGGCACTCAGGGGACGGCGGTACATCATTGGTAGCATGACATTCGGCACGCAACAGATCGAGCGCTTCCGCCGCGACGGCTACCTGGCGGTGCCGGGTTTCTACGGCGCGGGCGAAGTGGCCGCGCTGCAGGCCGAGGTGGAGCGCTTCAAGCGCGCGGGGCTGGTGCGCAACGTGGCCACCGACGGGGACGGCAAGACGCACTCGACCACCAAGGCCAACCTTCAGCTCATCCCGCTGTTCGACAAGAGCGAGCTGGTCCGGGCGCTGCCGTTCGACGCGAAGGTGGTGGAGGC
Organism: Spirochaetales bacterium; assembly: GCA_047515735.1. Lineage (GTDB taxonomy): Bacteria > Spirochaetota > Spirochaetia > SZUA-6 > Bin103 > Bin103. Next base: position 2,250 of record JAKZWC010000305.1, read on the forward strand.
GGTGAGCCAACTTATCGGCAACCCGTTCCTGCTGCACCTCGACCAGATGTTCCTCAAGCCGGCCCGCCACGGCGTCGGCACCGCCTGGCACCAGGACAACGCCTACTTCAAGAGCGCCGATCCCTTGCGCGGCACGGCGATGTGGATCGCCATCCACGATGCCACCCTCGCCAACGGTACCCTGCACCTGATCCCCGGCAGCCACCGCGAGCGCTACGAGCACCGCCGCGACCCCGACTCCGACCATCACATCCGCGCCTGGCCGCCCGAGGAACGGGCCGTGCCGATCGAGCTGGAAGCCGGCGGCGTTGCCTTCTTCTGCTACGGCACCGCCCACAGCACGCGGGCCAACACCACCGACCGCGAACGGGCCGGCATGGCGTTCCACTTTCTGCACACCGACTACGCGGTCTCCGACCTGGTCGAGGGAGACCGCCGCACCCGGCCCTACGTGACCGGCCCCCGCGCCACCGGCGGCCGGGCCGAGTACGGAGTGGAGGTCACCGGCACCTGGGAACGGGAAGTGCAGCGCGTGAACGGCACGCTGCACCGCGGTTGTGGGGCCACCAGGTTCCGGTAGCCGGGTCTTCGGCGCTCGCGTAATTCTTGCCGCTTCAGCGATGGCGGCGGATCACGGTCAGGTGTCCTGATGTCATCCGCCAGCCTGGGCGATGCGTCGTGCCATCCGCTCCACGTAGGCAGTACGGGTCATGCCTCGCGGTCGAGCTTCGCCGTCGATGAACGCTACGACTCCCTCGTCGAGCGTGAGATTGGCGCGTACGCTCCGGCCCGACAGACGAATCAATGGGATGGAGACCGGGAGACCGGGCAGTTCCAGTGAATGATGTTACCAGTTATGATAGCAACCGGTAAGAGAATGATCGATTCAGGGCATCTCCTGAAAACCCTCAGGTCCATGATCCGGGACTTCGAGGAGATGGAGTTGCCGACTGGCGTGCCCCGGCGCCTGCGCCTCGAGACGGTTCCGGACAAGGCGACCGGCTGCATCGGTGTACGCCGCAGCGGCAAGTCGACCTACCTCTACCAGTTGATCGCGCGTCTGCTGGAGCGAGGCGTCCCTCGCCAGAACATCCTCTACCTCAACTTCTTCGATGACCGGCTGCAGCACCTGCGGCACGGCGAACTCGGCCTGATCACCGATGCGTGGTAGGCCGGGGCACGCCCTGGAAAGTGTTCTTCACGGTCCAGGGA
>JAKZWC010000306.1:0-6012 GCA_047515735.1 Spirochaetales bacterium
TTATGGTAGGCGCTGACGGTAACCTTCCGAGCCCGGAATCACCGGCGCGCGAGACCCCGAGAACGAGTAGAGCAAGATGAGCCAACAAGACGCGAAAGCCGGCACCGGGCCCCAGGCGCCAAAGCCGCAGCGGGCGGGTACGACGGGCTCCGAAGAGGCAGCGCAGGCACCCGAAGGCGCTGCGCCCAAGGCTGCGGAAGGGGCAAGTCCCGCCAAGGCAGCCGCTGACAAGGCTGAGGCCGGTGCCGGAGGCGGTGCCGCAGCGCGCCGTGCCGCTGCCGGAGGCGGCAGCCCGCGAGCGGCGGGCGGCGCCGCGGAACGAACGCCCGCGCGCGCCGCGGCACGGGCGGCGCGCGGCGCTGCGGCCGGGGCACCCTCTACCGCCGCCGTGAGCACGCGGCCCGTCGCCGGCGCCGCTGCAGCCGCGGCCGGCGGCAGCGAGGTATCGCGGCGCGGTTTCCTCTCCTGGATCACCGCGGGCTGGCTGGCGTTCGGCGCGTTGACCACCGGCACTCTGATCGGAACGGTGCGTTTTCTGTTCCCCAACGTGTTGTTCGAGCCGCCGCAGACCTTCCGTGCCGGGTTTCCCGAGGAATACACGGTGGGCGACGTGTCGACCCGCTTCAAGAGTCAGTTCGCCGTATGGATCGTGCGCACGCCGACCGAGATCTACGTCCTGTCGACGGTCTGTACCCACCTCGGCTGCACGCCCAACTGGCTGACCGGGGAGCAGAAGTTCAAGTGTCCGTGTCACGGCAGCGGGTTTCGCAAGACCGGGATCAACTTCGAGGGTCCGGCGCCACGGCCCCTGGAGCGCTACCGCGTGGCGCTGGCCGACGACGGCCAGATCCTGATCGACAAGACCCGCAAGTATCAGTGGGAGAAGGGCGAGTGGAGCGACCCCGAGTCGTTCCTGGCCGTGTAGCGAGCGCAGCATGAGGAACACGAGGAGTAACGCGATCGATGGCTGACACCGAAACCCGGTCCTCCCGCGGCGGACCCGCTCGCGGTGGCGGCGACAGGGGCCGCAAGGGGCCGGGCCCGCTGCAGCGGCTGGCCGAATCTCAGGTAATCAAGTCGATCTTCCGCACCGGCATTCCGCGCACCCGCCGGCAGCGCATGATGGGGGTGCTGAACAACGTCTTTCTGCACCTTCACCCGGTGCGCCTGCCCAAGCACGCGGTCAAGGTGAAGTACACCTGGTGCATGGGAGGGCTCTCCTTCTTCATCTTCCTGGTGCTCACCATCACCGGCATCCTGCTGATGTTCTACTACCGGCCCACCGTCGAGGCCGCCTACGGCGACATCATCGACCTGGGCTCGCAGGTGCCGCTGGGGATCATGCGCGAGATCCATCGCTGGGGCGCCCACCTGATGGTGATCACCGTGTGGCTGCACATGTTCCGGGTGTTCATGACCGGCTCCTACAAGCCGCCGCGCGAGTTCAACTGGATGATCGGGGTGCTGTTGCTCACCCTGACCATGTTCCTGAGCTACACCGGCTACCTGCTGCCGTGGGACCAGCTCGCCATCTGGGCGGTCACCGTGGGCGCCAACATGGCGCGCGCGGCACCGTTCCTGGGCCATGAAGGACCGGGCGCATCGCTGCTCTCCATCGGCGACGTCAACTTCGTGCACGCCGGCGCGGACGCCAAGTTCGCGTTGCTCGGCGGGCGCTTCCTGGGAGAGGCCACGCTGCTGCGGTTCTACGTGCTGCACTGCATCGGCGTGCCGTTCATCGTCATGATCCTGATGATCGTCCACTTCTGGCGCATCCGGAAGGACGGCGGTATCTCGGGGCCCACGTAAGGGCGCCTGGAACGATAACCGAGGGAAATGCTCAAGCAATTCTTCAACTGGGTCTCCAACCCCGCCATCCTGTTCTCCATCTTCATCGTCGGGTTCTTCTTCCTCTTCCCGACCAGCGGCAAGCTGTACCAGCTCAACCGCCGCCTGAAGCTGGACCTGCTGTGGACTCCGGCCGGCGGCATCGTGTTCTTCGCGCTGCTGGCGATCTTCTTCCTGTGGGGCATCACCGACGCCAACTTCCGCCTCATCGTGTTCAAGCCGGACAACATCCCGATTACGGCGCTGTTGTTCCTGGTGCCGTTCTTCCTCTGGTACTCCATGAAGCAGGCGCGCGAGAACGACTTGCGCGCCGAGAAGGGCGAACCGCCGCACGAGGCGCTGGACAACGAAAAGGTGCTGGTGTGGCCCGACCTGGTGTACGTGGAGTTCATCTCGCTGATCCTGGCGATGGCGCTGATGATCGTCTGGTCGCTGTTCCTCAAGGCGCCGCTGGAGGAGCCGGCCAACCCCACGGTCTCGCCCAACCCCTCGAAGGCACCGTGGTACTTCCTCGGCCTGCAGGAGATGCTGGTCTACTACGACCCGTGGCTGGCGGGAGTGGTGCTGCCGACGCTGATCATCGTCGGCCTGATCGCCGTCCCCTACATGGACGTCAACCCGGGCGGCCAGGGCTTCTACAGCTTCAAGCCGCGCATGAAATCAATCAGCATCTTTCTGTTCGGCTTCATGGTAATGTGGATCTTTCTGATCCTGGTGGGCACCTTCCTGCGCGGCCCCAACTGGAATTTCTTCGGGCCGTTCGAATTCTGGGACCCGAACAAGCGGGAGGTGCTGAACAACGTCAACCTCTCGGAATACGTCTACATCTTTCTGCTGCGCACCGGGCTGCCGGAAAACATCCTGGTGCGCGAGCTGTTCGGGATCCTGCTGATTCTGGGGTACTTCGCCATCGTCCCGGGGCTGCTGGCGCAGACCGCATTCAAGCGGCTGTTCCAACGCCTCGGCGTGGTCCGCTTCAGCTTCTTCATCGTGTTGCTGCTAATGGGGTTGGCGCTGCCGATCAAGATGTATAGTCGCTGGCTGTTCAATCTGAAGTACATCGTCTCGATCCCGGAATTCTTTTTGAACGTATAAATGGCAGTCCGTCCACAAGCACCACCGCCGGAAGAGCGGCACTACAAGATCGGCACCCTCAACAAGTGGTTCGCGATCGGCAGTATCGTCCTCCTGATCACCATTGTCGCCTCGTTTGCCCAGGACTACGGGCGCGAGTGGAAACGCTGGCAGCGCCAGTTCCGGCGCATCGACCGCGCGGTCACCCGCGGCGCGTACGACGAGATGGCGGCGCAGATGGAGAACAGCGCCGCCCTGGCGCGGGCGCGCGAGCAGGTCGCCGCGGCCGAGGAAACGCTGCTGGCACGGCAGGATGAGGTGGGCGCCGCGGAACGCGAGGTGGACCGGCTCAAGGCACGCTTCGACATCGTCAACTCCCGCTTCCAGAACGTGAAGGCACAGATGGAGCGGGCCCGTTATCGCGACGAGCAGGCCGCGGCCGGCACCGGGGGTCTGGGGCTGCGGCGCGAACGCACCTCGGACGAGCTGGAGCGCCGGCAGAGTGAGTTCGCCGTAGCCGCGGTGGCCCAGGAGGAGGCGCAGCTCGCCCTGGACCAGGCGACCGCGGCACTGCAGGGATTCGAAGACGACCTGCGCGCCGCCACCCGGGCGCGCGACCAGGAGTCGCGCGAAGCCGACCTGCTGATGCGGCGGCTGGTGCGGATGGACCCGGAGTTCTCGCCGGTGGGCGTGAAGATCGCCAACGTGATCCGCGACCTGCCGATTCTGGACCTGTCGCAGCCCTCGCTGAGGGTCGATCAGGTGGTCCTGGCCGACATCAGGGAGAACCTCAACTTCGCCCAGGTGCCGCGCGTGGACCGCTGCGTCACCTGTCACCAGGGCGTGGAGCGCGCCGACCTCGAAGGGGTGGAGAACCCCCACGGGGCGCATCCGCGACTGGCCCTGTTCGTGGCCAGCGATTCACCCCATCCGCTGGAGGAGTTCGGCTGCACCAGTTGCCACGGCGGCCGCGGCCGCGCCACCGACTTCGTCGGCACGGTGCATATCCCGAATTCCGAGGATCAGCTCCACGACTGGGAGCAGCGCCTCGGCTGGAAGGAGTACCACCTCTGGGAGGAGCCGATGCATCCGCAGCGCTACGCGGAGGCGGGCTGCTTCCAGTGTCACAGCGGCCAGACCCAGATCCGCGGTGCCGCGAAGCTCAGCTACGGGCTGGATCTGATCGAGCAGGCGGGCTGCTACTCGTGTCACGAGATCGCCAGTTTCGCCGGCGCCCCGAAGCGCGGGCCGAGCCTGCGCAGCGTGGCGGACAAACTGTCCCCGCAGTTCGCGTTCCAGTGGATCAAGGATCCCGCCGGGTTCCGGGCGCAGACCTGGATGCCGGCCTACTTCGGCCAGAGCAACAACAGCGATCCCGAGGCGGCGGCACGCACCGACCAGGAAGTGCTCGCCATCGTCAGCTACCTGTTCGCCAACAGCACGGCCTACGAAATGGAACCGATTCCCGTGCGCGGCGATCCGGTACGGGGCGAGGAGCTGGTGGCGTCGGTCGGCTGCATGGCTTGTCACCAGGCGCCCGACGAGACCGTGGGCGCCAGCGAGCGCACCGTCACCAGCCAGCTGGAATTGCGCCGTCAGTTCGGCCCCAACTTCCAGGGCCTGGGCAGCAAGACCTCGCCGCAATGGATCTACCATTGGCTCAAGGACCCGACCAGCTACCATCCCGAGACGCGCATGCCCAATCTGCGGCTGACCGATCAGGAAGCGTCCGACATCACCTCCTATCTGATGGACTCCACCGACGCGGCGTTCGCAGGGCGGGCGGTCCCGGCGGTGGACGAGGCGGCCGTCGACCGGATCGCGCTCGACTTCCTGTCCAACACGGCGCCGATGATCACCGCCCAGGAGCAGCTTGCGGGCATGAACCGCGCGCAGAAGCTGGAGTACGCGGGCGAGCGGCTGATCTCTCAATACGGCTGCTTCGCCTGCCACGACATCGCCGGCTTCGAGGACACGCAACCGATCGGGGCCGTGCTGACCGACATCGGCCGCAAGGCGCTGCACCAGTTCGACTACGGTTTTCTCGGCGATGAAATGGAGCACAGCCGCACCTCGTGGTGGACGGCCAAGCTGACCGAGCCGCGGGTATTCGACCGGCACCGCGATCTGGAGCCGCTGCAGCAGAGCCGGATGCCCAACTTCCGCCTTACCGACCAGCAGGTCGAGGCCATGGTGACGGCCCTGGCCGGGTTCGTGGAGGTCGACCCGCAGGTCACCAAGATCGTGCCGCGCACGCCGCGCGACCTGCGCCTCGAGGCGGGGCAGCGTCTGGTGCGGCAGATGAACTGCCAGGGCTGCCACATCATCGAGGGCGAAGGCGGCGCGGTGGTGGCGCAGGTGGCGGGCTGGCTGGAACGGTTCGAGGGCCGCTCCGGCGCCGACGCCGAGACCCTGGCGCCCAACTTCTCGCCGCCCAACCTGCTGGGCGAGGGACGCAAAGTGCAGACCGACTGGCTGTTCGCGTTCTTCCACGAGCCGTCGCCGATCCGGCCGTGGCTGCGCATGCGCATGCCCAGCTACGGCATGAGCGCGGAGCGACGCAACGGGCTGATCGCCTACTTCACGGCCCTGGACGAGGCCGCCTACCCGTTCGCGGAGCAGGTGCAGCCGGAGCTGACACCGGAAGAGCTGACCGCGGCGTTGACCATGTTCTCGCCCGACTACTTCAACTGCACCACCTGCCACATCCAGGGCGACCAGTTCCCGCCGGGCACCCCGGACCGCTGGGCGCCCGACTTCGCGCTGGCCTCGCAGCGGCTGCGTGCCGACTGGATCATCGACTGGCTGGCCGACCCGCAGTCGCTGATGCCCGGCACCCGCATGCCGGCGTTCTACCCGCTGGGCGCCCCCGACGTGCTGGGCGGCGACACCGACCACCAGCTCGAGGTGCTGCGCGACTACCTGCTCACCCTGGGTTCGCCCTGATATGCCGACCTTCGAACAGGGCTTCGCCGCGGTCGAAGCGGCTGCCGACGCGGCGGAGGCCGCCGCCAAGAAGCTGGCGGCTACCGCCCGAAGATTGCGGAAGGCGGCTCAGGAGGGAACCTTATCCAAGGTTCGCCGTGAGGG
>JAKZWC010000307.1:0-2846 GCA_047515735.1 Spirochaetales bacterium
GACCCCAGTTCCGGCAACGTTCGGTCTGGGGGCAAGCCCGCCGACATCGACTGCTGGATGCTCGATACGGACTACGACGGCACGTCCTTCTTCGCACGGCGGATCCACTTTCCCGGCAAATCGGCTGACAGACAGATCAAGAGGCTCAAGGGCGCACTCGGCAGTAGGGTTGATCCCGAACAATGGAAGTTCATGGAGTCGCTGACCTCGGCCCCGTTCCGCCGGCCGACCGGAGGGCGCGTCGCCGTGCGCATCGTTACGGCATTTGGCGACGAAATGTTGTCGGTACTAACGTTGGACGCCTGACGCTTCAAGCGCCACTGCCGCGACGGGAGCAACGGCGGAGGCGTCCGCACAAATAGCGGCCCTGCACCTGACCGCGGCCCGCGCGACCGTTTAATGCCCCCACCTTGTACCGGCGGCTGCCTACTTACGTAGGGCCTACCCCCGGCGCCGCCGCGAAGCGAGCGAGTACCGGAGCGAGGCCGCCGACTGGCGCTATGCGGCGGACCGTGCGCAAGCCGAGCTGCTCGCGCTGCGGCCCCCTGTCGTGAGACCGCGCGTTTGCGATACAAAGTGACTTCCCGGTAGCGCGAAGGTGCTGCAACCTGGCGGGCCGGTAACTTGGTGGTGGGGGGGGAGGGATACCCCCGGATTCTGGCCGGCATCGGCGCAATCGTGATATTCTGGGCGGCGGGAGCGGTGATTCTCGGGCTAATCGTTCTCGTTACTCGCCCGAAGTGAACGGCAACAGGAGGCATGGTGGTGTCACGTTCAACAGCATGGGGTGCCGCGGCTCTGGTCGCGGTAGTAGCAGCATCGGGGGCATGGGCACAGGCGTTTGGAGACGGCACCCATCTCGTGGGCGTTGATATCCAGCCTGGCACCTACCGCGCGCCAGGTGGCGAGTACTGCACGTGGGAACGGCTGTCCGGACTGGGTGGCGAGATGGACAACATCATCGCCATCGACGCGTTTGCCACGAAACCCACGGTGGAGGTTCGCGCCACTGACAAGGCGTTCAAGTCGGTCAACTGTGGCACCTGGGATCTGCTGGTCGCTGCGGCTCCGCAAGCAACGGCAACACCAAAGGCCCAGCTGGAGGGCATGCTGTCTACCGAGCAGGAGCCTGACGAAGCGGGTAAAGGGGCGAAGGTTGCGTGCCCTATCGACCGTGGACCGGTGACGACGAACGTACTTCTTCGAGTATTCCCAGTGCGCATTGGGGATCAGGTCGGAACAGGCTTCACGATGGAGATCGATCACCGGCAGTATCTCGTAACCGCGAAGCATATTCTTACAGGAGAGTTGCCATCTTCTATCGAAGTTCAGATAGACAAATGGATAACGGTACCGGTTGAACTGGTCGGAATGGGAAGAGATAAGCAAGACGTTCTGGTCTTTGCCACAGATCGTAAATTATCGGAAGTCTTTCCGGTCGATCAAGGAACAGAGGGCTTGATGATCGGTCAGTCAGTGAGATTCCTTGGCTATTTCTCAAGAGTCCAGACAAGCCCTCTTCCGGGATACAAGAACAGAGGTGCTCCGCTCGTCATGAGCGGCGTAGTGAGCGGTTTCCAGTTCAATGATGACGTTGGCGCCGGGTCATCCATATGGGTAGATGGTCACAATAACAATGGGTTCAGCGGGGGGCCGGTAGTATTTCAGCCGGCGCAGGCGCGTAGCCGAGAAGAATGCCGCTGGAAGATTGCGGGCGTAATCTCGGGTTACGTAAACGCGCCGGTTGAGGTGAAGACCGTTACAGGAGGGGACACAGCTGCAGTAGCGATAAGCAACGCAGGATTACTGCGCGCCGTGCCGATAGAGATTGTACGAGATATTATAGACAAAAACCCGATAGGTTTTATCTCAGAATAAGCGCCGGCGCCCGCCGGTGACTCGTGATCGTCGACCGTGTGCGCGGAACCCGTCCGAATGTCGGCGCGCGGCTGCTAGGACCTGATCTGGGTGAGCTTGCACACGGTGGGCACGAGCTGGCCGGATTCGCGGCTTCGAGCCCGACCCCCTGGTGTCCAAACGTCCGCTCACGGCGTCCGCGGCGGTGATCTGGTGTCCCTACTACCCCTGGATTCGAGCCGGTGCCGCCTTAGACGGCCGTGGACCGCCTCCGTGCGATTCGAGGCCGCGGACGGCAGGCCCGTACCTGGTGCGCGACGGGATCCTGCAGGAACGGCGCGACGCTCCGCGTCTGATGACCGCCGAAGTGTAGACGCCCGGCGTGGTGGGCGTCTTCCAGCCGCCCGCCTGCTGTAGCTCGGCGACGCTGGGCCCCGTCCCTGGTAGCTACGCGCCCACCTTGTACCGCCGCCGAGCCACCGGACCCCGCGCCGCCGCTTCGCGCCTGATATAGACCCCTGGGGTGGTGGGCGACTTCCACCCACCCGCCTGCTGTAGCTCGGCGACGCTGGCGCCGTCCGCGGCGAGCTCGCGCGCGCTGCCGACCCGGAGAGAATGCCCGCCGATCCTGCCGGCGATGCCGTCCACGGCTGCTGCCCGGCGCCGCACGATGGCGCGGATGCTGTCGGCGCCGAGCGGATCGTCGCTGGCATGACCACCCCGGCGCACCTGGCGGAACAACGGCCCTGCAGCATGCCCGGCCGCTTCGAGGTAGCGGTTGACCGCGGCGAGCGTGGCCGGCCCGACGTAGCGGGTGGACCCTTCGCCCTGCTGATCGGACTTCGACGCGCGGATGAGCAGCGTTCCGCCGCCGCTGGCGTCCGCTTCCACGTCGCTGCACCGCAACGCGGCAACTTCGCTGATCCGTGCCAGCGTGTCGCTCATGACCCGGACGATTGCCGCATCGCGGAGGCCCTGGAGGCTGGCGC
>JAKZWC010000308.1:0-2750 GCA_047515735.1 Spirochaetales bacterium
GGGCTGGCGCGGGTGGTGCGCGGGCGCCTGATCTCGATGCGCGAGGACGACTACGTGATGGCCGCCAAGGTCGCGGGTTCCACCGATCGCAAGGTGATCGTGAGCCACCTGCTGCCGGGGTTTCTGAGCTATCTCGTGGTCAGCATCACGCTGGCCATTCCTCACATGATTCTGGGCGAGACCACGCTCAGCTTTCTCGGCCTGGGGATCCTGCCGCCGGAAGTGAGCTGGGGATCGATGATGCAGCAGGCGCGCAGCCTGATCGTGATCTTCAACTACCCGTGGCACCTGATTCCGACCATCTTCATCGTCACCGCGGTGCTCGCGTTCAACTTCATCGGCGACGGGCTGCGTGACGCCGCCGACCCCTACAGCCGCTGAGCGCTGCTACGGCTCCACGCCGCCGTGGATCGACCGCAGCGGATAGACCTGCACGCGGTGCAGCACGATCTCACCGCCGCGGGCCGCGATCCGCAGCGGCACGTCCGGCTCCAGGCGCCGGTAGTCACGCTCCTGAATCACGTAGGCGGCGCCGTCGTTCACCACCGCTTCCACCGACGGAAGGTCGAGCAGGAGGTGGAGCGAGATGCGTCCGCCCGGTGCCGGATCCGGGATCGTCACGCGTTCTCCCTGCAGCCGGAAGTCGCCGCTGGCGGCGTGCCAGGTCAGTTCCAGCTCGCTGCCGCTGACGACCAGCGTGGCCCCGGGCGCCGCGGTTGCTTCCAGCAGCATCTCCAACGGGAGCGAGGTGTCCCCGGTGCGGTAGCTGGCGCCGACGCCGACGGTCACGCCTTCTTTCTCCCATCCGTCCAGCCGCAGGCGGCGCAGCTCGGGGATGAACCGCGCGCACAGACGCACGCCGGCGGCGGTCGTGCGCAAGCCGAGCTGCAGCGGAAAGGAGGCCATCTGGCAAAATTCGTGGGCGTAGTTGCAGCAGTGCGCCCACCCGATCTGCACGACTCGTCCCGCCGGCGCGTTGGCGAACACCTGCGAGGCTGAGAACGCGCCGTAGTGGGTGCGCAGCCGTTCACCGGTATCGGGTACGAACCGGTTGCCGTCGAAGTCGCCGATCAGGTACTCGGTAGAGGAGCCCCAGACGACCCACCGCTGCCGGTTCGGGTCGCCGTCCACCGGCAACTGGAACAGGTTGGGGCATTCGTACATTCCGGCCAGGACGCCGGTTTCGCGCCAGCTCCGCAGGTCCTTGGAGGCGAAGAAGAAGAAGCTGTGGGTGCCGTCCGGCGGGCGGTTGTAGACCACCATCACCCACTTCCGCTCCGGCTCCCACCAGAGGATCATCGGGTCGCGCGTGCCGCCGCCGCGCCGTTCGGCCTGTGCCGGCAGCGGGTGGTACATCATGCGCGTGTCGCTGCTACAGGTGAGGCCGCCGTCGACGCTGACGAACGTGCACTGGGTGAAGGCGTTGGGCGCGTCGCTGCCGTTGTTGGCGGCGAACACCACGGCCGGCCGTTGCGTGCTGCCGAGTCCGGTGGCATTGGCCAGGTCCACCGCGGCACCACCGGTCCAGAACGAGTGGCGGCCGCGCTCCGGGGCCAGCAGGAGCGGCAGCTCCTCCCAGTGCAGCAGATCGCTGCTGACCGCGTGCGCCCACGTGTTGTTGGGGCCGGCCATGCGGTTGGCGAAGCGGGTGTTGGCATAGTACAGGTGCCAGCGGCCGTCGAGGTAGAACATTCCCGAGGGGTCGTTCAACCAGCCGCGCAACGCCGAGAAGTGAACCTGCGGACGCCCCGGCTCGGCGTAGGGCGGGTAGCGGCCGGGGATCTCGTCGCTCACGCGGACCAGCTCGATTCCGGCGGCGTGGGGCCCGGTAATGGTGACGGTCAATTCTCTGCCCTGGAGCAGGCGCAGATCCAGGTAGCTGTAGAAATCGGGGTCGGTCGCCGCCAGCGCCGCCTCATGGGCCGAGAACCAGGTGCGCGAGCCGCTCTCGACGCAGACGCGGTCGCGGCCGTCTCCGGCGCGGTCACGGGCGCGGGGGAAGACCAGGTATCTGGCGTCGGCAGAGAGCCGTTTCGAGCGCCGGAGGCTGTCACCCATCGGTCATACCACCTATAGTTGGACGGGAACGGCGGGCGCCGCAACCGGGACGACGCACGGGCATCCGCCCGTGGCGCCGCCGGAGCACGCCCGGCAACCGTCGCCGACGGCGACGGGAGGGGGATCTGCAGCATGGCATTTGGCAGTGGCGAGTTCCGTTACGAAGTCGCCGAGGGATGGGGCCGGCTTCCGGACGGTTGGAGCTGGGGCTGGATCCCGGCGGTGGCATGCGACTCGCGGGATCGGGTGTTCGTCTACTCGCGCAGCGAGCATCCGCTGGTGGTGTTCGATCGCGACGGGCAGTTTCTGGAGGAGTGGGGCGCCGGGGTGCTGGAAGACGCCCACGGGATCTTCATCGACGACCAGGACAACGTGTTCTGCACCGAGCGCAACACCCACTGCATGTACAAGTTCGACCGCAACGGCAAGCTGCTGCTGACCATCGGCACGCCCGGGCAACCGGGCGCGCGCGACGGCGACCCGTTCAACCTGCCCACCGACGTGGGCGTGGCCTCCACCGGCGAGCTGTTCATCTCCGACGGCTACGGCAACGCGCGGGTGCACAAGTACTCCCCGGACGGCGAACGGATCATGTCGTGGGGCGAGTGGGGCACCGGTCCCGGCCAGTTCAACCTGTCGCACGCCGTGCGCGTGGACTCGGAGGACCGGGTCTGGGTGTGCGACCGCAGCAA
>JAKZWC010000309.1:0-3287 GCA_047515735.1 Spirochaetales bacterium
GTGGGTGATCACGACCATCTCGCCGGCGGCCTCGCCCTCGCCGGCGGCGAACGCGGTCGTTGCCAGCCCCAGGGCCAGCAACACGATCAATAGATTTTTCACAACATCTCCTCCCCATTTGAGGTTTCTTGTTGTTCCGGATGCGAAATGCGCCGCGCCGGCGCACCCTCGGTCGTCGTCCTTCCTTGTCTCCTGACTGCCTCAGCCTTTGATTGCGCCCAGGGTCACCCCCTTGATGAAATGACGCTGCAGAAACGGATAGATCAACACGATGGGAACGGTGGCGATGATGATGGCCGCCGCCTGCGCCGTCTCGGCGACCATCGACCCGTCGTTCTCCGTGGTAACGGCGACATTTTGGAGCCGTTCCGAGAACAGGTCGATGATGATGCGCAAGCGCATCTGCAGGGTGTACTTGTCGCTGTCGTTGATGTAGAGCAGGCCCTGAAAGAACTGGTTCCAGTGCCCGACCGCGTAGAAGATGATCAGGGTGGCGATGACCGGCCGGCAGATTGGAATCACGATGCGGCGCAGGATGCCCCAGTAGGAGCTGCCCTCCAGCACCGCCGCCTCCATCTCGTGCGGGATGCCGCGGATGTAGGCGATGAGGATGATCAGCAGGAACGGCTGGATCACGTCGGGAAAGATCAGCGCCCAGATGGTATCGATCAGCCCCATCCCACGCACCACCAGATAGGTGGGGATCAGCCCCGGGTTGAAGTACCAGCTCACGAATACCAGGCCGAGGATGAACCCCACGCCCGCCAGCCGGCTGCGCGACAGCGGATAGGCGGCGAGGATCGTGAACAGCAGGTTCAGCACGGTGCCGAGCACCGCCAACTGGGTGGTGAACCACAGCGCCTTGAGCATGCGTGGGTCGGTAATCATCACCTCGTACGCCTGCAGGGTGAAGCCGCGCGGATAGAGAAACACCTGTCCGCTGAGCACGTAGAAGCCGTCGCTGAGCGAACGCGCGATCACGAACACGAACGGGAACAGGAAGGCGAAGCTCAGCACTACCAGCAGCACGGTGTTGCAGACCGTGAACACCCGGTAGGCGTTGGTGACGCGGGCGACTCTCACCATATGCCGCGCTGCCCGGTGAGGCGGATCACGTAGTTGGCCAGGATCAGCAGCCCGAAGTTGATCAGTGACTGCATCAGCCCGACGGCGGCGGTCAGACTGAACTCCTGCTGCAGCAGGCCGAAGCGGTAGATGTAGGTGCTCAGCACCTCGGCGACATCGCTGACGTGGGCGTTGCCGAGCAGGAACGGCTGCTCGAAGCCGATGTTCAGGAGCTGGCCCAGGTTGATGATGAAAATGATGATGATCGTCGACCGGATACCCGGCAGCGTGACGTGCCAGGTGGAGCGCAGCAGTCCAGCGCCGTCGACGTAGGCGGCGTCGTACAGGTCGGGGTCGATGGCGCTGAGTGCCGAGATGTAGATGATCGCCGCCCAGCCGGCGCCCTTCCAGATTCCCGAGCCGACGAAGATCGACAGCCACCAGTTGATCCGGGTCAGGAACTCGACCGATTCCAGCCCCAGGTTGTGCAACAGCTTCGGCAGCATGCCGTTGAACGGGCTGAAGAACGCCAGCACGATGCCGTACACGACCACCCAGGAGAAGAAGTGCGGCAGGTAGGAGATCGACTGCACCACCGCCTTGAACGACCGCCGCCGCACCTCGTTGAGCAGCAGGGCGAGGATGATCGGGGCCGGGAACCCGAAGAAGAGGGAGAGCAGGTTGAGCTTGATGGTGTTGGCGGCAGCCAACCAGAACGTCGGCTGCTCGAACGCCCAGGCGAAGTTCTCGAACCCGATCCACGCGCTGCCGGCCACGCCGCGGAAGATGCTGTAATCCTGGAACGCGATGACCACGCCGTACATCGGCAGGTACTTGAAGATGACATAGAACGCGAGCACCGGCACGAGCATCAGATAGAACTCGTGGTACTTGCGCAGATAGACTCTGACCCCGCCCGCAAAGCGGGTAGCGGCACTTCCCGTGAGGCTCCTGCGCGACGAGAGCGACGGAAGCCTCACTATGCTTCCGGCGGTGAGACGCGACGGTGCAGTCGCAAAAGGCTACTGGTCTGGAGAGACCGTGTCGGGGCCATCTGTGGGAGTGTGCCGCGCGGCGCGCCAGCCGTCAATCAATCGCTGGCGCCTCCGTCACGCCTATCTCTACTCGGACATCCGCCTCGCGAGGGCGACGGGGCCATTTGGCTTCCTCAAGCTGTCCGGTGACGTACTTGTGCAGCACGCTCGTAACGAGGGTCTGGTAGGACAGTCCCTCCTCGACAGCCGCTTTCAGCGCCTTCAAATCCGAACACGAAGCGCCCGTTGGGGTGCATGTGAATGTCGGCGCGGGTAGGCGACCGGTCCACGCGTGTGGAAGGTGAGCCACAGTTTTTGAGCCAGGAGCGTGGCTGCAACGACGGCTTGGCCACCGTGATCGATCGCGTGGAGCATCTCGCCGTGCGCGGGCGCTGCGGCATCGATCCCGTGCCGAGACCGTCGCCGCGGTGCGGGAGCTGCTGCATCAGGTCCAGGCCGTGGTGCTGCACGCCACTTCCTGGAGTGAGTTGCTCAGGCTGCAGGAGCAGTTCGCGTAGCGCCGTGGTTCAGGCGCGGGCCGGCGCCGCCGCGAACGTAGCGAGCGACGAGGTGACGATGCCCTGCTGCTGGGCGCGCTTGCGCTGCTCGGCATAGTCAGCCCAGGTCTCGTCCCACCAACCGAGGCGCCGCGCCCACTTCTCCCGCCAAGCCATCAGGATCTCCTCCCGATGCCGTAGGTCGAAGCCTTGCGGCGCGCAGGTAATCCAGCGCTGGCCGGCGCCGGTCGCGGAGCCGAACCCACTGTTCAGGGGAGACTGCAGGTAGAAGATGCTCTTGGCGACGTACTCGCGGTAATCGGCCGCCGCCCGCTTCGGGTCATCGCCAAAGTCGGTGGGGGCGCCACCCGACACCTCCGCTTCCTCGGCGAAGCGGCGGCGCAATCGCCAGGGGCTGAGAATCGTGCCGTCGGGGGCTTTGAAGCAGGTGCCGAAGCTCGGATCGAGCATCGCCCACTGCGAGGACGGCCCGGTCCACACCACCGCGACGTAGTGCTGATCCATGTCGTAGGGCGACAGAGGATGAAGGCCCACCATGCGCGCCGGTAAGCCCAACGCCAGGCAGGTTTCGACCAGGATGGTTGCCTGCATGACGCAGTTGATGCCGGCTTCGCGCCCGTTGTCGAAGGCATATTCGAGCAGGCTCAGCGAATCGCTGTCGAGCTGCTCG
>JAKZWC010000310.1:0-3704 GCA_047515735.1 Spirochaetales bacterium
CTGCTCCACCTGTTCGCGCGTCAGCATGGGTCGTCCTCCTCGAGGTCCAGCCAGCGTACCTCTTCGGCAGTCAGCGTGACATCCAGGGCGCGCAGGCAGTCGCGCGTCTCGCCGGGCAGCCGCGTCCCGATGATCGGAAACACCGGGAACGGTTGCTGCAGCACCCAGGCCAGCGCGATGTTGATCGGGCTCGCCGCGTGTCGGCGCCCCAGCTCGAACGCGCGCTCGCGCCGGGTGAAGTTCTCGGGGCTGTGGTAGCAGCGCGGCAGGTCGCGGTCGCGCGGCTGCTGCGCCTCGTTCTCGATGAAGAATCCGGACGCCTGGCTCGACCAGGGCACCAGCACCGTCTGCGTGGCCTCGAACCAGCGCCGGAACTCGGGATCGGAAGCGCTCTGCCAGTAGGCGTAGCTGCCGTCGATGGTCCACCAGGCGTCGATGATGCGCGCCAGGCTGAACTGGTTGCTGACCACGGAGAAGTAGCTGCGTCCGTTGCGCTCGGCGTACTCCCTGGCCTCCAGCAGCCGCGGCAGCGACCAGTTGGAGACGCCGAACAAGGTCATGCGCCCGGCCGCCCGATGCTCGTTCAGCACGTCCACGATTTCGCCCACCGGCACCTCCGGGTTGTCGCGGTGCATCAGCCACACGTCGACACGGTCCATGCCGAGGCCGTCCAGCCCCGCCAGCAGCTCGCGTGTGATGCCCTCCGGGGTGCCGTGCGGGGGATTGCCGCCCTTCTCGAACACCACCACCTCATCGCGAACGCCGCGGCTGCGGATCCAGGCGCCCAGGTTGCGCTCGCAGGCGCCGTCGCGGTAGGCGTGGGAGGTGTCGAAGCAGTTGCCGCCCAGCTCGAAGTACTGGTCGAACAGCACCTCGGTGTAGGGAATGGTGAAATTGCGGTCGGCGCCCTGCACCAGGCGGGCGACCGGTTTGTCCAGCCCCGGAATGGTGCCGTACTGCAGCGCCGGCCCCGCGTGGCCGCCGCGCCGGCGCAGCGGGCGGTTCGCGAGGGTGCCGGAGTGGAAGCGCCGCTCCTGCTCGTAGATCAGCCCCGCCTCCTCGCGCCAGCGGTCGAGCAGCTTCATGTTGCCGATGGTGTCGAGCCAGCTCATCGCCGGCGCCTGGCGGGCTTCGAGGTGCTCGGCCACGGTATCCGCCTCGTAGGTGAACAGGTCGCGGTCGACCTCGACGGCGATCACCTCGGGCTCGAGGCCGCCCGGGCGGGTGAGGAGGATCCGGCCCGGCGGAAAGGTGGTGGCGGAGGGCAACGGCTCGGAAGCGTGGCGGCACGGCGAACAGGGCGTCCACGGCTCCGGCACTTCCAGAATCCCGTCGCTGCCGTACACCGAGAGCTGGCTCGGCACCCGGCAGTCGACGCCGGTGACCAGCTCGGCGATGATGCCGTTGTCGAACTGCAGCGTGGCCGCCGCGTAATGGTCCACGCCGGTGGGCCCCAACTGCGCGCAGCCCTTCACCAGGTGCGGCTCCAGGAACGGCTCGCCGGCTGCCGCGCCCGCCAGCAGCCGCGCCGCCGATGCAGCGTAGCAGCCGATGTCCAGGATGCCGCCGCCGCCGAGCGCATTGCCGAAGGTGCGCGACTCGGGGGCGAAACGCCCCTGGTAGCTGAATACGGCCCGGATCATGCGCACCTCGCCGATGGCGCCGTCGCGCACCAACTCGGCCAGCCGCTGCGTCTGCGGGTGGCAGCGGTACATGAACGCCTCCATCAGGAACACGTCGTGGGTGGCCGCGGCGTCGATCATCGCCGCCGCCTCCAGGTGGTTCATGCCGATCGGCTTCTCCACCAGCAGGTGCTTGCCCGCCGCCGCCGCCTTGATCGCCCACTCGGCGTGCGCCGGGTGGATGGTGCTGACGTAGACCGCGTCGATCTCGTCATCCGCGAGCAACGCGTCGTAGTCGTCATACCGCTTATCCACGCCGAAAGGGTCGGCGAGCGCGTCCGCCCGCTCCCGGCTGCGGCTCGCCACCGCCGCGATCCGTCCGCTGCGCGAGAACCGCATGCCGTTGCAGAACACCCGCGCGATGGTACCGGCCCCGATCACTCCCCAGTGCAGCATGCGCCCTCCTTCTTGTGGTCGCCGGAATTGCCGGTCACCCGGTCAGAAACATATCATGAGGAGGGAGCACCGATTGTCGAGCGTGAAAGTTGCCTACAACGAGAAGGAGGCGCCGCTGGAGGTGCTGCTGAGGACCATCGACCGCCCCGGAGATTACTGCACGCAGGACCGGATGCTGGTGCCGATGCCCCGAGTCGAGGTGGAGGGGGCACGCACGCTCTCCTTTCCGATCACCGAGGAGCAGGCGCGCGCGCTCGCCGCGGTGGCGCAGCCGGCGCCCTACGGCAAGGGCGCACAGACACTGGTGGACCGTTCCGTGCGCGCGTGCCGGCAGATCGACCCGGAGCGGGTGCGCATTACCGGCGGGGCGTGGCGCGATACGCTGGAGCAGGTCGTCGCACGGGCCGCAACGGGACTCGGCTGCCCGCCCGAGCAGACCTCCGCACAACTGTACAAGCTGCTGGTGTACGAGAAGGGCGGCTTCTTCGCCCCGCACCGGGACACCGAGAAGGTCGACGGCATGGTCGCCACGCTGGTGCTGTCGCTCCCGGTGGCGGGCGCCGGCGGGGAGCTGGTAATCCGCCACCGGGAGCATGAGAAGGTCGTCGACCTGCGCACCGACGAGCCTTCCGAACTCGCCTTCGCCGCGTTCTACGCGGACTGCGTGCACGAAATCCGTCCGGTAACGGCCGGCTACCGAATCGTCCTCGTCTATCACCTGGTAGTGCGCGGTGCCGCCGCCGCGGTGCTCGAGGCCGCACCCGACTTTCGCTCGCAGGAGGAGCATATCGCGGCCCGACTCAGACACTGGGAAGCGAACTCGGCGGCGGGTGACAAGCTGGTCTGGCTCCTGGAGCATGAATACAGCGAAGCGGGCTTGTCGTTCGACGGGTTGAAGAACGTCGACGCGGCGCTGGGCCGGGTCCTCGCACGGGCGGCGGGTGAGGCGAATCAGGTGCTGTACGCCGCCATCCTCGGAATCTACGAGTGGGGCACCTTGCCGGAGTTGGGCGACTCCCTGGACTGGGATGATCCCACCGACGACTGGGAAACCATGGAACCGATCCACTCCACCCGGTCACTGGTGGGGCTGGTCGCTGCGGACGGCTCGCGTCCCGACTACGGCGAGCTGCCGCTGTTGCCGGGAGAGCTGCTTCCGGCCGGGGCGCTGGACGGCGTGGAGCCGGACCACGAGAACACCCGCGTGACCGGCAACGAAGGCGTACAGCTATCCCGCAGCTATCGCCGCGCGGCGCTGGTGCTCTGGCCCCGGGAGAGGACTGTGGGCACCCTCGCGCGCGGCGACATCGAGCGTGCTCTGGCCTGGTTCGCGGATGACCTGGCGCGATCGCGGCACGACCCCAGGTCGCGACGGCGCCTGTCCGGTCTCGCCGCTCAGTTCATCGACGCCTGGCCCGAGCCGGACCCCGCTCGATTCTATCGCCGCCCTCACTCGGACTCGTCGCAGCCGGGCTACCGGGAGGCGCTCCGCCTGCTGCGCGGGCTGGGGGACGAGGTCAGCATCCGCCGCTTCCTGTGCGAGGTTGCCACGCCGCACTACAGCGGCGCGGAAAATGACGAGTTGCTGGCGACGGCGGCGGAGGGCGCCCCCGCTACCCTGCATGC
>JAKZWC010000311.1:0-3938 GCA_047515735.1 Spirochaetales bacterium
GCGCAGGAGCAGCTCGCCGGTGAACAGGGCCACCGACACCACCTCGAGGAGGTGGAACCAAGCCTGAAAGCGGTCGTAGAGCCCGTCGAACGACTCCAGCACTACCGCCGCCATGTTGGCCACAATCACCACG
This sequence comes from Spirochaetales bacterium, assembly GCA_047515735.1. Classification (GTDB taxonomy): domain Bacteria; phylum Spirochaetota; class Spirochaetia; order SZUA-6; family Bin103; genus Bin103. The sequence goes on from JAKZWC010000311.1 coordinate 134, forward strand.
ATCAGGACGATGTCGACCACGGCGGAGAGCCGGTCGTCGCCGCCGGCCTTCTCCAGCACTTCGTAGGTACGCCGGCGCACGGCGTGGTAACCGGACATGGGTGCTATACTGTACCGCCAGCCGCCGCACCGTACATACGGGTGAACGGGCGCCGCCTGAGCAAGTTTGGCTTCGCCGGGACCGATCCATATATTGAAAGCTGAACTACGGCCGCATGCGGTGCCGCGACGCCGCCCCGGTAAGGAGCACCGATGGACGCCCTGACCACTACTCTCGAGTTTGTCGTCGAGAAACTACCCTACTTTGCCGCCGGCATCGTACTGGTGTTCCTTGGCAAGCTGTTCTACAACCTCACCACCAAGTACGACATCGACCGCCACCTCACGGCAGAACGCAACAGCGCCGTCGGCGTCAGCTTCGGCGGCTACCTGGTGGGTCTCGCGTTCGCCATTTCCGCCACCCTGATAGGGACCACCAGCGATCTGCTCGGCGAGTTGGCGGGTATCGTGATCACCGGGGCGCTGTCGATCATCCTGCTGCGGCTGAGCATGATCATCAACGACCACTTCGTCCTGTTCACCTTCAAGGTGGGAAAGGAGATCGCGGAGGAGCAGAACGTCGGCACCGGTTACGTGGTGGCCGGCATGAGCATCGCCACCGGTCTGATGCTGTCCGGCGTCATGTCCGGCACCAGCAGCAGCCTGCTGTTCCTGCTGCGCGACGTGGTGATCTACTGGGCCGCCGGGCAGGTGATCCTGATCATCGACGGGCTGGTGTTCCAGGCCATTACCCGCTACGACGTGCACAAGAGCATCGAGGACGATGCCAACCCGGCGGTGGGCATCAGCTTCGGCGCGTTCCTGGTGGCCCAGGGGCTGATCGTCCGTACCGCCCTCACCGGCGCGGGCAGCGACCTGGGACGCGAGCTGATCATCACCGCGATCATCGCCGCCAGCGGGTTGATCCTGCTGCTGATCGGCCGGGTGATCGCCGACAAGGTGTTCCTGCCCCACGGGGTGCTGTCGCGGGAGGTCGCGGAGCGCAAGAACACCGCCGCCGCGGCAGTGGCAGCCGCCGCCTTCCTGGCGATCTCCATCATGTTCGGCGCGGCCGTAAACCCGGGGGCGGCCGCCACCGTGGGAGCGGTGGTGACGGGAGCGGGACAGTGACCGCGAGTACGCAAGCCCGCGTGCCGCTCGGCGGCGCCGGCCGCGGGAGACCGCCGCGGCCATTCCGAGTGCGACGGCGGATCCTGCTCCTCATGGCCGCGCTGCTGTCCCTGCTGCTGGTAGCGGACGATGCTTTCGCGCGGCGCGGCGGTTTCGGCGGCGGTTTCAGCGGCGGCCGCTCATTCAGCGGTCGCGGCTTCTCCTCGTCACGCAGCTCGGCCCGCTCCTGGGGGTCCACCCGCAGCAGCACGCGCCAGTCGCTGTCGGGCTCGCGCGGCGCCACCGCGCGCAGCAACACGCGCGGTGTCAACACCTCCCAGTACCAGCGCGCGCGCGCCAACGGCACCACTTTTCAGACCCGGCAGCAGGCCGAGCGGGCGTTCGTCGGCCGCAACTCCAGCCAGTATCCCTCGCGCTTTTCCAGTCAGCCGAGCAGCCGGCCCGCGCACATCCCGCAGAACACCCGCGTGGGCGGCCGCAACGTCAACGTGACCTACAACGGCGGGCTCGGCGGCTACGGCTACCTGCATCCCACGCTCGGCACCTGGGTGCTCTACAGCGCGATGGCCGACGCCGCCATGGTGGGCGTGCTGATGTCCAACCGCGGCTACTACTACGGGCCGCGGCCCGGCGCCTACTACGGCGGCCGGCCGTCCAGTTTCTGGACCGGGCTGATGGTGATCGCGATCATCCTGGCGGTGTACTTCGTGATGCGCGCCGGTTCGCGCCGCTACTAGCCGGCCGCGGAGCGCCATGCTCTGGAAGCGCCGCAAGAAGCAGGAACCCGCGCCGCTGCACACGCCCGAGGAGCCGGAGTTCTGGCGCCGGCTCCCGGTGGGCAGCTCGGTGGAGTTGCGTGACTTCCAGGCCCTGGAAGAAGCCCACGACTCCGGTGCCGGCAGCGGCGGCCTGAACTACGAGGTGACCGCCAGGCGCCATTACACCTTTCGCGGCGCCGGAGACGGCGTGGTGGCCGAGTACCTGCTGTTCGACATCGCCGATGCCGAGACCACCCACGTGCTGGCAGCCGTGCTCGCCGGTGCCCACCTGGAGTTGCGGGTGTACTACCGGCCCGACGGTTTCCAGCCCGGCACGCGCGCGGCGCTGCTCGACCACGGCTTCGCCTGGCTGTTCCTGGAGCCGCCCGACCCCGACTCCTTCATCCCGTACGAACTGGAGTTCGCCCCCCACCCCGAGGTACCCCCGATCCGCGACGGCGGCGAGGAAAAGGAGTTTCACTTCAGCGCCGTCACTCACGGACCCCTGTACGGCGACTACCGCGACGAGCAGGCGCAGCGCCAGGTGCCGGCGCTGCTGATGGAGTACCGCACCGAGCAGCCGGCCAGCAATCCGCTGCTGATGGTGCTGGAAGAGGGCGGTCTCGACGCCGCCGGCGAACCGGTGCCCGACGGCGGCTTCGTCACCCTGCTGCTCGGCAGCCCCATCGACCTCTCCCAGATGGAGGTCTACGCCCGCTGACCGGCGGGAGCTCCCGTAGTCCCGGCCTCCAGGCAGATCGTCGCGGCGTCCGCCAATCGATTTACCGTAAACTCGACCTCCCCGCCGACCGCCCGGAACGGAATGTCCTGGCCATCCGGCACGGAGTAGACACGGCGGGGCGGCACATCGTCGCGGGTTGACACGGGCGCGCCGCGCGGGTAGCCCTTGCACCGTGCCCACCCTCACCACCGAACAGCAAGACACCTTTGCAAAGCAGGGCTATCTGCTGGTCCGCAGCGGCATTCCGCAGTCGCGCATCGATGCGATGAAAGCGGCGGGGGCGGCCATCGTCGACCAGGAGGCGCGCCGGCTGCTGGCTCGCGGCGAGATCCAGGATCCGTGTGAGAACGAATCGTTTGCCCGACGCTGGTACCACATCTGGCGCCAGCACGGCGGCCGGCAGGAGTTCTCCGGGGCGGGCTGGCATAGCCGCGTGTTCAACCGGGCGCTGTACCAGTTGTGGATCGAGCCGGGCATCCTCGATGTGGTGGAGGAGCTGATCGGGCCCGAGATTCAGTTCAACGGCGACTTCTGGGTGCGGCCGAAGCTCCCTGCAGAGCAAGAGACCACCTTGCCGTGGCATCAGGACAGCGGCTACATGCCCGGCACCGGAGAGCAGCGGCTGCTCACGGTATGGCTGCCGCTGGTCGACGTCGACGCCGCCAACGGGACCCTGCAGTTCATCCCGGGCAGCCACCACCTGGGGATTCAGAATCACACGACGCCGGCGGGAAAGTACCGGACCACCGCGTTCGACCCGGCGGCGGCCGCCGCCGTCGACACCGTTCCGATGCGACCCGGAGACTTCGTCATCTTCCACAACCTGGTGTTCCACCGCTCCACCCTCAATCGCAGCGACATGGTGCGCTGGTCGGTGGACTTTCGGTACAGCCCCGTTGGCACCTCGATGGCCGATCTGTGGCACGCCGACATGGCGTTCGTGGCGCGCAGCCGGCGCGCTCCGACCACCGCCGCCACCTGGGAGCAGGTGCAGGCCGCCTGGGCGCACAGCGACCAGCGCACGACCAGGACCTGACCGGCGCAAGGAGGCTGCATGGCGGCACTTTCCCGAGCCCAGCGTGACAAGTACCACGAGCGCGGTTTCCTAAACGTCGCGGCCGCCCTCTCCCCCGCCC
>JAKZWC010000312.1:0-3952 GCA_047515735.1 Spirochaetales bacterium
CGCGGTGGCCGGGCGCGTGACCGGGGCGGCCGCGGCGGTCACCGGCATGACCGCCGGTACGCCGGTGGTCACCGGGCTGGCCGACGTGTCGGCGGCGCTGGTGGGCGGCGGCGTGGTGGGCGCGGGGCAGGCGGGCACGATCATCGGCTCGTCGTGCCTCAACAGCGTGGTGACCGAGCGGCCGGTGTGGGAGCCGGAGGGGGTGGGGTTGAGCTTCCTGGTTCCCCCCGACCGCTGGACGCGCACCATGCCGAACCAGACCGGCACCCTCGCCCTGGACTGGTTCCGGCGCGCGTTCGGCGCCGCCGGACTGGACGCTGCGGCGTTGGACGCGGCAGTGGCCGAGGTGCCGCGCGGCGCCCGCGGCGTGCTGTTCCACCCCTACCTGAACGGTACCGGAGTGCTGGCGCCGGTGTACGAGCCGCGCGCGCGCGGCCGGCTGTCGGGACTGGGGCTGGAGCACACGCGCTGGGACATTTTGCGCAGCATCTACGAGGGGCTGGCCTTCGCGGTGGCGGATTGCCTCGATCTGCTGCCGGCATTCGCGGAACCGATTACCCTGCTGGGGGGCGGGGCGCACAGCGCGGTGTGGCGGCAGATCGTCGCCGACGTGACCGGCCGCGCCTTCGCGGCAGCGGATAGTGCCGAGCCGGGGGCCCTGGGGGTGGCGTTGCTGGCCGGGACGGCGGCCGGCTGGTGGCACAGCCTGGACGAGGCGGTGGCGGCGTGCTGCACGCGCGGCGAGCCGGTGCTGCCCGACTCGGGCGCGCATGCGGAGTATCGGCCGCGACTGGAGCGGTACCGCCGCCTGCGCCGCGACCTGGTCGAAGAGCAGGAGACGCAGCGGGCTGAGCGCGAGCGCGCCGCCAGCGGCTGATCCACGGAGCAAGCCGCGGTCGACAGGCCCTCAGCCGTCTCGGGAGCACGGCGGCGGGCCGAAGGAGAGGAGATGGCGCAGATAACTGGCAAGCTTGCCGGCAAGGCGGCCTTGATCACCGGCGGCGGCAGCGGCATCGGCCGTGGCATCGCCCTGCGTTTCGCCGCCGAGGGAGCCGCGGTAGCGCTCTGCGGGCGCCGTGAGGGGCCCTTGGCCGGCGTGTGTGCCGAGATCGAATCAGCCGGCGGCCGGTGCGTCGTGCTGCAGGGTGACATCGGCGTGGAGCCCAACGTGCAGCGCATCGTTGCCGGCGCCTCCGCCGCCCTGGGTGGCTTGAACGTGCTGGTCAACAACGCCAGCATCGTGGGGCAGGTGGGTCCCGTGGAGGCGCTCGACCTCGGGCGCTGGAACGCGGCGCTGGCCGTCAACCTCACCGGAGCGATGCTGTGCTGCCGGGAGGCGATTCCCCACCTCAAGCGGGGCGGCGGCACCATCGTCAACATCTCCTCCAACGTGGGCCGCCGCGGCTTCCGCAACCGCGCCCCCTACGTCTGCGCCAAGTGGGCGCTGCACGGCCTCACCCAGACCCTGGCGCTGGAACTGGCCGGCAGCGGCGTGCGGGTGAATGCCGTGTGTCCCGGGCCCGTGCTGACCGAGCGCCTGCTCGGTTCCATGGCGCAGATGGCCGCGGGACGCGGCATCGGCAGTGAGGAGGTACAGCGCGAGTGGGAGGCGGAGTCCCCCATGGGACGCTTCGCCACCATCGAGGAGTGTGCTCAGGTCACCCTGTTCCTGGCGGGTGACGATTCCTCGGCCATGACCGGCCAGGCGCTCAACGTTACCGCCGGCGTCATCATGACCTGACCGCCCGGTCCTTCCAGGCGGAGTTCAGCTCGTGGACCGCCAGCGACACCAGGCGCACGCTCCCTCCCTCAGCGTACAGCTCCAGCGGCATGTCACAGGCGGCCGGCAGGAAGCAGAAGGATGCCGATACCAGGCCGCCGGCGGCGAACAGCTCCAGCGAGGTGCGGTCCACCAGGAGTTGCAGGCGCAGGTAGCCGTCGCCGTCGCGGGGCGCCGGTATGCTCTGGCCGAGCCAGGTGAAGCGGGCGCCGGCGATGTCGTAGCGCAGGTCGTGGCCGCGGATGATGATCCCGAACGCCACGGCATCGCCGGGGTCGATCTCCGCCTCGATGTGGAACAGATCCCAACTCGTATCGGGCGCCAGGTTGCGGTACTCGGTGGCGAGGCGGCTCTGCCAGCCGGGGCCGTGGACGTGGTACAGGTCGTGCCGGTTCAGGCCCGGACTGAGCCGGTGCTCCTCCCAGCGCAGCGTGCTCCGGTGCAGCAGTTCCAGCTCCCGCACCGGCTGCCGGCACAGACGCACTCCCCGCGGCGTGGAGCGCAGGCTCAGCTCGACCGGAAACGACATCTGGCCGTTGAACGGCATCGCCGGAAAATGCCCGTTGCGCATCCAGGAGATCTGGATGCGGCGCCCATCCTCGGGTGGCACGTCGCTCCAGGTCTGGGCGGCGTAGCCGTTGGAACCCAGCTCGCAGCGCAGCGCCGGCGTCTCGGGAGTGAAAGTGGTGCCGTCGAAGCTGCCCAGGCGATAGACGCCGGCCGCGCCCCAGAACACCCAGCGGGTGTCGTCGGGGTCGCCGTTCACCGGCAGCTCGAACAGGTCGGGGCACTCGCCGGTGTCCGCCACCTCCAGGTCGCACAGGTGGCGCCACTGCTTGAGGTCGGGTGAGGCGTAAAGGGCGAAGTCGTTGCCGTCCAGGAACAGCGCCATGATCCACTGACCCGTGGGCGCGTGCCGGATCACCTTGGGATCGCGGTTGCTGGCGCGTAGATGGCCGAGCACGGGGTTGCCGGCGTAACGCTGGAAACTGCGCGCGCGGTCGGTGCTGTAGGAGATCGCCTGCACGCACGGATTGGCGCCCGGCTGGGCGGGGCGCGGCGCGCCGAATCCTCCTGTGGTATAGACCGCCACCAGCGCGTCCTCGCCGCCGTCGGCGAACCCGGCGCTGTTGTCGGTGTCGACCACCGCGGAGCCGGACCAGATGTAGCCGTATTCGTCAGGGGCAATGGCGGTGTCCAGCTCCCGCCAATGCACCAGATCGGTGCTCACCGCGTGCCCCCAGGAATTGGCGGCGTGGTTTATGAAGCCCGGGGTGTGCTGAAAGAACAGATGGTACTCGCCGCGGTAGCAGACCAGTCCGTTGGGGTCGTTCATCCACGAGTGACGCGGGCTGAAGTGGAACTGCGGGCGGTGCAACTCGTCGTACATGGGGTCCTCTCAGTGGACGCCGAGCGCGAACAGGTCACGCTCGGATTGGGGGCGATTTTCGCAGGATGACCCGTTCAGCAGCCGGACGCGCACCGGGTGGCGCCCCGCGGCGCCGCGGGGCGTCACCAGCCACTTGGCCGAGAGCCGATCGAGCTTGGAAGGAACAATGTCGGGCGGGTTCATCGGAGCGGAGCGACTCCCGGTTCCAGTATGCCAGCACTGGCGCCGCCTCGCCAGCAGCGTGCGCCCAGGGCCAGTTCTGGCCGCACCGCGAGCACTTGTGGCGCCGTCGCCCGCTGCCGATGCTACGTTTATGGACAAGTTGTTCGCACGCATTCGGCGCTACGGATCGCTGCTCGGCATCGCAGTCGTACTGGGACTGCTGGCTGCCGGCTGTAGCGGCATGACCTCGGTTCCCACGCCTGCAGACCCGGCACCTGCATCGGCGCATATCTATTGGACCGATGCCGGGAGCAACACGATCCAGCGCGCGCGGCTGGACGGCACGCAGGTCGAGAACCTGCTTCCGCACGGGTTGATCGAACCCTACGGCATCGCGCTGGCGGTCGCCGACGGCAAGGTCTACTGGACCGACTGGGAGGTCGGGATTCAGCGCGCCAACCTCGACGGCAGCGGAGTCGAGACCCTCGTGCGAACGGCCCGCCCAAATGGCCTCGCCGTGGATTCCACCCGCGGCAAGCTGTACTGGACCGACTACGGGGCGAACCGGATCCAGCGGGGCAACCTGGACGGCAGCGAGGTCGAAGACCTCGTCATCACTT
>JAKZWC010000313.1:0-4876 GCA_047515735.1 Spirochaetales bacterium
CCGCCAAGCGACCCGCAGCGACCCGCGCGCCCTCCGCGCCGTCCGTGGTATAGTGGACACGCGGCGTGGATTGGCATATATTCGCCGGCAATTGTCGCCGTAAGGGGGCAAATCACAACAATGTATCGTTCAAGGAGGATATCTGACATGACGAAATATGTGCGTTTACTGGCAGCGCTGACGCTGCTGGTGGTCGGCACCACCGCATGGTCCCAGTGGGCCATGGACCCGACGGGGCGGCAGAAATACGCCGTTCCCGCGACCTTCAAGGAGTCGCCGTTGCTCGCCGCGCGCGTGGCCGCTGGCGAACTGCCGCCCATTGAGGATCGAATTCCCGCTGAACCGTTCGTGGTCGGCCCCGGGGTGTTGAACTCCGAGGAGTGGCTGGACTTCGAGCCCGGCAACCATGGCGGTACGTTCCGCGTGCCCAACCTGAACAACAGCGGCGTGCACGAGATCTATCTGGCGCTCGGCATGTCGATCCTGCGCGCTCCCGATCAGAGCACCAAGGATCCGCTGCCGGCGATCGTCAGCGAATACGACATCAACGACGATTTCACCAAGTTCTGCTTCGCCATCCGCGACGGCCTGCGCTGGTCCGATGGCCACCTGGTGACCACCGAAGACGTGCGCATGACCTTCGAGCTGTACGCCGATGAGCGCATCTATCCGACCTTCTATTTCCGCGCCACCGCCCCCGACGGCAGCCCGCCGGAGGTCACCATCATCGACGACCTGTCGTTCTGCGTGGAGTTCAGTCAGCCGTACGGATTCTTCCTGGCGAACCTCGCTTCGTGGATTCCCGACTACACACTGCTGTTTCGGCCGGCGCACTTCATCAAGCAGTTTCACGCCGACTACACGCCGATGGACAAGATTCAGCCGATCCTGGACGAGCTTGAGGTCGAAACCTGGGAGCAACTCGTGCAGCTTAAGGACATGCCGCACTGGGAGTTGCACCGAGCGCACGGACTGGACGTTCCGTCGCTGGCGCCGTGGGTCGGTATCGAGGCCACCAGCACCGGCTACAAGCTGGAGCGCAACGCCTACTACTGGAAGGTTGACGTGGCCGGCAATCAGCTCCCCTACGCCGACTTCATTGTCGCCGAGAACTCCGCCGACCTGGAGGCGATCAAGCTGAACACCGCCGCTGGCGAATACGACGTGGTGACCAGCTACGCGCAGCTCAAGGAGCTGCCGATTTACCTCGAGAACGCGGACAAGGGCATCGCCACGGTGCTGCACGGCTCCATCAACAACCCGCCGGTGCTGTTCCTGAACCAGGACTTCGAGTACGACAAAGAGGGCAGCGCGTGGCAGACGCTGATGAACGACAAGCGGTTCGGCAAGGCGCTGGCGCTGTCGGTCGACAAGGACGACGTCAACGACAACGTCTACTTCGGCATGTACAAGCTGGACACCATCACCGACCTCGCGTACGACCCGGCTCAGTCCAACACGCTGCTTGATGCGGTCGGCATGGACACCCGCGACTCGGAAGGATTCCGCTTCGGTCCCGACGGCAATCCGTTCACCCTCGACATCATCACCGCCAACGTGTCGCCGGACTTCCTGCTGGTCGGCGAGCTGTTCAAGCAGTACTTCGAGGAGATCGGCGTCCGCACATCGTTCACCGTGCTGGGCAGCCAGATCTGGAATCAGCGCCAGGCCAACAACGAGCACATGGCCACCGTTCACTGGTCCGACCGTCCGATCTGGGCGCCGGGCATTTCCGAGGACTTCGGGCCCTACGCCAAGGGCGATTGGGCACAGCAGTCCTACCTCTACTACAACACCGGCGGACAGACCGGTCGCGAGCCCCCGGATTACATGATGGAGTACTTCGACCTGGTGGAAGCATGGAAGGTGTACCCGCCGCAGTCGCCTCAGGGCGAGGCGGCATTCGCCGACCTGATGGACTGGTTCAGCCGCAACTACGTATCGATCTGGCCGACCGGCAGCATGACCGTGCCAACAGTTTACAACGCCGATATGGGCAACGTCATCAAGGAAGGCTATCCCTTCGACCGGGCGCTGGACTACGGGATGGAGCAGCTCTTCTTCCGTACCATGAACTAGGCTGATTGCCTACCGACAATCGAAGCGGGCGGGGAGTTGAATCCCCGCCCGTTCGCTTTACCTGACTAGCGCGTGCTCAGCTTCATCCGCCAACGTATCTTCATCGCCATTCCTTTGCTGGTGATGATCTCGATTGCCTCCTTCGCCATTATCCTGCTGCCGCCCGGGAGCTACGTCGAGACCTACATCCAGCGCCTCGAGGAACGGGGATTTCTGGCCGACGAAAGCACGGTAGAACAGCTCTACCGCCAGTACGGACTCGATCGCGGACCGGCGGTGCAGTATTACCGGTGGATGCGCAACTTCCTGCTGAAGGGAGAAATGGGGCGCTCCTTCATCTACAACGTGCCGGTCAAGGACATCATCCTGGAGCGGCTGCCACTGTCGATCGCGTTCACCCTGGCGGCGTTCGCGGTGACCTGGATCATCGCCGTTCCCCTCGGCATCTACTCCGCGGTGCGGCAATACTCGCTCACCGACTACCTGGCGACCACCATGAGCTTTCTCGGCTTGGCGGTCCCCAACTTCCTGCTGGCGCTGGGGCTTGCCTACCTGGTGTTCGTGTACACCGGTCATGCCATCACCAGTCTGTATTCGCTGGAGTTTCGCAACGCCCCGTGGTCGTGGCCGAAATTGGTCGACGTAGCCAAGAACGCCTGGCTGGCGGTGTTCGTGATCGCCGTGGGCGGCACCGCTCCGCTGGTACGTATCCTGCGCGGGACACTGCTCGACGAGTTGAAGAAACTGTACGTGACCACGGCACGCGCCAAGGGGCTGCGCGAGTCGCGCGTCATCTTCAAGTACCCGGTGCGGATCGCCTTCAACCCATTGGTCAGCACCATCGGCTGGACGCTGCCGGCTCTGGTCAGCGGCGAGGTGATCGTGTCGCGGGTGCTCGGCCTCGAGACCCTGGGCCCGATACTCCTGGAAGCGGCGCTGTCGGAGGACATGTACCTGGTGGGAAGTATCGTAATGATCCTGAGTGGTCTGATCATCGTCGGCACGCTGATTTCCGATATTCTGCTGGCGATGATCGATCCCCGCATCCGCTTCGGACGGAGCGCCGGCTGATGGCACGGGACGGCGGCGACGCAGCCACTGCTCGCCCGCTTGCGCCTGATGCGGCTGTGCTTACCCCTGCGACAGCGGCCGACATTGGGGCACTGAGTGCCGAAGACCGCGCCTTCGTCGCCTCTCAGGCGCAACTGGTGTGGCGCAAGTTCCGGCGCCACAAGCTGGCCGTGGTAGCGGTCGCGGTGCTTGCCGCACTCTATTTCGTGTCGATGTTCGCCGAGTTCTTCACACCGTATCCGGCTCTGTATCGCTTCAAGGAATTCGGTGAGGCTCCGCCGACGCGTATCCGCATCGTCAGTCCCACGCGCGGACTGAGCCGGCCGTTCGTGTTTGCCACGGTGCGCGAGTTGGACAAGGCTACCTTCAAGTACCATTACATCCAACAGCACGACCAGGAGCACATCATTCGCTTCTTCATGCGTAGCGAGGAGCCGTCCACCCTGCTCGGTTTCGTCCCCTGGAACACCAGGCTGTTCGGGATCGAGGACCCGTCGGTGCCGCTGTTCCTGTTCGGCTCCGACAAGCTGGGCCGCGACGTGTTCTCGCGCATCTTCTACGCCGGCCGCATCTCGCTGTTCATCGGTTTCGGCGGCGTGTTCGTGTCGTTCGTCCTCGGGGTGATCCTTGGTGGCATATCCGGCTACTACGGAGGGGTCGCCGACGACATCATCCAGCGCATCATCGATATGCTGTTGAGCATCCCCAACATCCCGCTGTGGATCGCACTGTCGGCGGCGTTGCCCCACGATTGGGGCATCCTCAAGATCTACTTCGCAATCACGCTGATCCTGGCGGTGCAAGGCTGGACCGGACTGGCGCGGGTAGTGCGCGGCAAGCTGATCAGCCTGCGCGAGGAAGACTTCGTGATGGCGGCCCAGGTCGCGGCCGCCAAGAACGGGGCTATCATCCGGCGCCACCTGATTCCCGGTTTCGCCAGCTACCTGATCACCCACCTTACCCTGGCGATCCCCGGCATGATCATCGGCGAGACCGCGCTCAGCTTCCTGGGACTGGGTATCCGCCCGCCGACGGTGAGTTGGGGCACGCTGCTGCAGGATGCGCAGTCGATCTCGGCGCTCGGCCTGCAACCCTGGCTGCTGATTCCCGGCGCATTCGTGCTGCTGGCGGTAATGATGTTCAACTTCGTCGGCGACGGCCTGCGCGACGCCGCCGATCCCTACTCCACCTGACCCGCGCTACCCTGGGCGGCTGGTCGCGGCTCCCGCCATCCGCGCATCACGTGGCGCTGACGCTTCGACTCAGGCTCCGTTACGGCTTCAGGTACTCGCCGGGGCGCCGGTTCACTACCGCCGGCTCGGCGCTCCCGGAGTAGCGCGGCAGCAGCGGGAGCAGACGCTCGAGCGCCTCCGGCGGCACCGCCGCGGTGGATGCTCGGTGGTTGGCCGAAGAGGCGGCGCGCACCCGCTCCGAGAGATCGTCCCAGCGCGGAAGGTACCACATCGTCAGCACCGTGCGCCGCTCGCCTGTAAGGTTCGCCCGCGGTGCGTGCAGCACCCGCGAGTCGCCGATCAGCAGATCCCCGGCCATGATCGGCACGTCGATCTGTCCTGCGGCATCAGCGTACGTGATCGACGTATCGGGATCCTCGTAGCGTATGTCGGTCCCGTGCCCCTCGTATTCGTGCTGCGGAAACCGGTGCCGGTGAGAGCGAGGAATGACCCGCAGGCAGCCGTTCACCGGTGACGTGTCCACCAGGTAGTAC
>JAKZWC010000314.1:0-4252 GCA_047515735.1 Spirochaetales bacterium
GGTGAAGCGCACGCTCTCGGCCTGCAGCCGGTCCAGCGCCGGCGTCCGCAGCACCGGGTTGCCGGTGTAGGAGAGGTCGCCGTAGCCCTGGTCGTCGGTGAGGATGAAGATGACGTTGGGCCGGGACATGCAAGCCTCCGTAGCGCTCCGGGCAGCGTGGCCCTTACTCTATCCCGCGTGCTCCGGAAGGTGCAGCAGCCGGTGCAGGTGCTCCAGGAGCTCTTGTGCGGACACCACCCCGTCGATGCGTCCGGCGGCGTCGACCAGCGGGATGTGGCGAAACGATCCCATCACCATCTTGTGGATGGCGACCGCCAGAGTGTCGTCGTGACGCAACACCACCGGGTCGCGGGTCATTACCTGCTCGATCGCGACCGCCCGCGGTGCGTGACCGGCCGCGATGACCCGTTCCAGCAGGTCGTGTCCGGTAAAGATGCCGCTGATCTGTCCTGCCTCGGCTACCAGCACGTAGCCGGTGCGTCGTTCGCGCATCAGCGCGATGGCGTCGGCCACCGAGGTGCCGGCTTCCACCAGCAGCGGACTGCTCGGGGCCAGCACGTCCACCAAGTCGGAAAGCAGGGGGTCGTCGTACCGGGCGCGGGCCCCGGCCTGCCGGGTGCGGTACAGGCTGGTGCCGCAGGCTTCGCACTCCGCGTGCTCCACTTCGTTGGTGAACCCGCAGTCGGCGCACACCAGCGCCGGAGTCAACACCGTCGTCTGCTCAGCCAACGGTCCAGGTATCCCCCGAGCGCAGCAGCCCCGCCACGTCGCCGTCGCCCTGCCGCTCCCTCGCCGCATCGATCTGATCGGCCATGCCCTCCTCGAACGTGGGCTTGTCCACCGCCCGCAGCACGCCGAGCGGCAGCGGCACGCCGGCTCCCGGCGACATGTGCGCCAGCACGTAGGGCAGCACGTTGCTGGGGATTTTCTCGTCGTGCACCAGCAGGTCGGGATCGTCAGCTTCACAGATCACGGGGGTGAGGCCGTCGAGTTTGATGCCCTTTTCGCGATTCTTGCCGAAGATCAACGGCTTGCCGTGCTCCAGGTTGATGGTCTGCTCGGCGCGCACGCTGCGTTCGGCGAAGTAGTCGAAAGCGCCGTCGTTGTACACGTTGCAGTTCTGGTACACCTCGACGAAACAGCCGCCGCGATGGTGTGCGGCGCGCTCCAGGGTCGCCGACAGATGCCTGGTGTCGGTGGCCACGGTGCGCGCCACGAAGCTCGCCTCCGCGGCCAGCGCGATGCGCGTCGGGCTGATCGGTTGCTCCAGGGAGCCGTCGGGCGAGCTGACGGTCCTCTTGCCCACCTCGCTGGTAGGCGAGTACTGCCCCTTGGTGAGGCCGTAGATGCGGTTGTTGAACAGGATGATGTTCAGATCCATGTTGCGCCGCAGGGCGTGAATCAGGTGGTTGCCGCCGATCGAGAGCCCGTCGCCGTCGCCGGTGATCACGAACACCAGCAGTTCCGGGCGGGTGATCTTCAGCCCCGACGCCAAGGTGGCGGCGCGGCCGTGGATCGAATGGAAGCCGTAGGTGTTCAGGTAGTAGGGGAAACGGCTCGAACAGCCGATGCCGCTGATGAACACGATGTTCTCCCGCGGCACCCCGAGGTCGGGCAGCAGCCGCTGGGTCTGCGCCAGGACCGCGTAGTCGCCGCACCCGGGGCACCAGCGCACCTCCTGGTCGGAGACGAAGTCCTTGCGGGTCAGGGGCGCGTGGGTGTCGGCCGGTCCGATGGTATCAGTTGGCATTTTGGTCGATCCTCGCCAGTTCCTCGACGATGGCGGCCTGCACCTCACGCACCAGGAACGGCTTGCCCTGCAGCTTGGACAGCCGCCTGGCACTGACGCCGTAGGCGTCGGCGATGAGCATCCGGAGCTGGCCCAGGTTGAGTTCCGGGATCAGCACCTGCTCGAAACGCTGCAGCACGGTGCCCAAGTTGGACGGAAACGGATTCAGATAGCGCAGGTGGGCATTGGACACGGCCACGCCATGGGCCCGCAGCTTCTCGCATGCGGTGGTGATGGCGCCGTAGGTGCTGCCCCAGCCGAGCACCAGCAGCCCGCCGCGGTCCGGTCCCTGCACTTCCAGCGGTGGAATGCCCTTGGCGATCCCGGCGATCTTCTGTGCTCGCAGCAGTATCATGCGCTCGTTGTTCTTCGGGTCGTAGCTCACGTTGCCGGTGACGTCTTCCTTGGCCAGACCGCCGACGCGATGCTCCAGTCCCGGGGTGCCGGGTATCGCCCAGGGCCGGGCCAGGGTGCGGGGATCGCGCGCATACGGCTGGAAGCCGTCCGGATCGGTGCGGAACTGTACCGGGATGGACGGCAGGTCGTCCATCGCCGGGATCCGCCACGGCTCCGAGCCGTTGGCCAGGTAGCCGTCGGATAGATACAGCACCGGGGTCATGTAGGTGACCGCGATGCGAAACGCCTCCAGCGCCATCGCGAAGCAGTCGCTCGGGGTGGCCGGGGCGACGATCGCCACCGGCGCCTCGCCGTTGCGGCCGAACATCGCCTGCAGCAGGTCCGCCTGCTCGGTCTTGGTCGGCATGCCGGTGGAGGGGCCGGCGCGCTGCACGTCGATCACCACCAGGGGCAGCTCCACCACCACCGCCAGTCCCAGCGCCTCGCTCTTCAGCGCCAGTCCGGGACCGCTGGTGCCGGTCATCGCCAGGGAGCCGCCGAACGCGGCGCCGATGGCCGCGCCGATGGCCGCGATCTCATCCTCCGCCTGGAAGGTGACGATGCCCAGGTTGCGATGGCGCGCCAGCTCGTGCAGCACCGTGCTAGCCGGGGTGATGGGGTAGCTGGCGTAGAACAGCGGCCGGTCGGCCAGATGGGCGGCGGTGATGAAGCCGAGCGCGGTGGCCTGGTTGCCCGTGATGTTGCGATAGGTGCCGGCGGGGAGCGTGGCCGGGGGCACCCGGTAGGCCGAGGTGAACAGCTCCGTGGTGTCGGCGAAGGCATAACCGGCTTTGAGCGCCGCGGTGTTGGCGGCCACGATCTGCGGGCGCGAGCCCCACTTCTGCTCGAACCAGCGCAGGGTGGGTTCCAGAGGCCGATCGTACAGCCAGTAGATAATGCCCAGGGCGTAGAAGTTCTTGGAGCGCCCGGCCTGGCGCGGGCTCAGTCCCAGGTGGGCGAGCGCCCTCTCGTTCTGCGAGGTGATGGGGACCCGGATCACCCGGTAACTGCTCAGGGAGTCGTCGTCCAGCGGGTTGGCGTCGTAGCCCGCCTTGTTGAGGCCCTGGGCGGTGAACGAGTCCTCGTTGACGATCAGCGTGCCGCCGTCGGGAATCTCCGCCAGGCTGACCTTGAGGGCCGCCGGATTGAGCGCCACCAGCACGTCCGGGGCGTCTCCCGGGGTGTGGATGTCCTCGCTGGCGAAGCTGACCTGGAACGCGCTCACCCCCGGCAGCGTCCCGGCCGGGGCGCGGATTTCGGCCGGGTAGTCGGGCAGTGTCGACAGGTCGTTGCCGAACACCGCCGACGTGTTGGTGAGCTGCGACCCCACTACCTGCAGGCCGTCCCCGGAGTCGCCGGCAAAGCGTACGGTGACCCGGTCCAGTTCGGCGCGGGAGAGGGCTTCGCTGCCCGCGGGGGTGGTATCGCGGTCCATCATGCGCCGTCCGGCGCGCGCAGCCGCTGGTGCGGCCGCGGCGGCAGATTGAGGATGCGATCGGGCAGCAGCTCGGCCAGAAAGTGGAACAGGTTGTGGCTGGTAAGAACCCCGACGTAGCCGCGGGTGCCATCGGCGATGGGGATGTGGTGGTAGCCGCCGGTCACCATCGGCGCGATGGCGGCGCTGAGGGGCGCCCTTGCGTCCAGCGTCGTCGGGTCGGGGGTCATGAAGCGCCGTACCGGTGCGGCGGGCATGCCCTCCGGCGTCACCGCCCGCATCAGCAAGTCGTGCTCGGTAAAGATCCCCGCCAGACGTTCGCCTTCCATCACCAGAACGTACCCGAACCGAGACGCCTGCATGTTTGCTACCACTTCGCCCGCAGCGGTGTCGCCACTGACCGACAGTGCCGGCTCCAGCGAGATGGAGCCGATTGGCTGATGTTCCAACTCTCGATATATGGGCATGGGCTTGCTACACTTCCTGCCCTCAATGTCAACCCAACCACGCACGAAAATCAACCGCCCGCATTGACTCATTCAAAATCCACTCGAACGGAAGCTGATGCCTCATCGAAAGATCCACTTGAACGACTTGGCCATCTTGAGGGCGGAGGTCGGAGGAGATGGGGC
>JAKZWC010000315.1:0-9287 GCA_047515735.1 Spirochaetales bacterium
CAGCGTAAGCAGCTCGTTGGCCAGCTTCTCATACCCGGCGCTGCCGTACTCTGCCACCTGCAGCTCGCGCACCACCTCGAACAGGCGCAGCATGTCGGGGTCGTCCGGTTCCTCGCCGCCGGCGCCGTTGCTGTCGTACCAGATGCGCCACGGCGCCGAGGTGGAGGCGCAGCAGTGGATCCAGTGCCAGGCGGGCATCAGCCGCACCGGGTAGTTGATGCGCGCCGTGATCTCCGCGCCACCGCCGCCGGGCCAGAAAGAGGAGTCGATCTCGTTGGCCAGGGCGCGCTCATGCTGCAGCTCCTCCGGCGTGTACTTCTGGGTCATCTTGACGCCGATCTCGGCCCAGTAGCTGCTGATCAGCTCCATGCCGTCCTCGTAGGAGGCGTCCCAGCCGGCCGGCCAGGAGCCCTCGAAGCCCAGCACCTTGCCGTCGGGGCGCAGCCGCCACTTGCGGTCGCCGTCCCACTCCAGGCCCATCTCGTCGAGCAGGGCGTTGGCGCGGTCCAGGTCGCGGTCGCGGAAGTCCTCGTTCATCCACGCCTCGTAGCCGGTCCAGTGGGTCGGGGCGGTGAGCACCACCGGCTTGGACTGGCCGAAGAGCAGGGTGTCGCTCATGTCCTGGCGGTCGATGGCCAGCGACAGCGCCTGCCGGAAGCGCACATCGTTGAAGATTTCCCTCAGTACCGGGTCCTTGTGGGTGTAGTTCAGCACGTAGCCGAACTCGGTGGCGCTGCTGCCGTTTTCCATCAGCACGACCTGGTAGCCGCCCGACTCCTCGTTGCGCTTGTACACCGGCAGGTCGGGCAGGTTCAGTCCGGCGGTGAAGTCCAGCTCACCGGCCATCAGCTTGACCGGCATCTGCTCTTCGGGCTTGGGAAACATCGGCACCAGCACCTGGTCCACGTAGGGGAGCTGGTTGCCGGCGGTGTCCACCTTCCAGTAGTAGGGGTTGCGCTGCCACAGCTCCGAGTCGGGAGATTCTTCCGCCAGATTCCAGGGATCGAGCACCGGCATCGGGATGTCGTTCGCCGACAGGGTCACCGGCCGGGTGCCGCCGCCGTCGCGCTCCGCCGAGCGGTCGTTGAACGACTGCGACCAGCTCTCGTAGCCGCCCTCGCGCGCCAGCTTCTCGGCGTCGTCGCCGAAGTCGACGTGGAACTTGGCCAGGTAGTGCTCGGGGTGGAACGGCCGCGTGGCCATCATCCGCAGCGGCGCCGTGGCATAGGCATCGGGCCAGGTGTAGGCCACCGTGTACTGGTCGATCTTCTCGATGCTCGGCACGTCGCCGCGCCAGATCACGTTGCGCGAACGAATCCGCGAGAACACGCGGTCGTCGTCGCCCACCGCCTGCATCCAGAACACGAAGTCGTCGGCGTCGAACAGCTCGCCGTCGGACCACTTCATGCCCGGCCGCAGGTGCAGGGTAAAGGTGCGGTCGCCGTTGGACTGCTCCCAGCCGATGACCACGTTCGGAACGATCTGGCTGATGTCGGGGTTGTAGGTCGTGAGTAGCTGCGACGATCCTTCCACGATCGCGCCGGGCGCGGCCTCGCGGCCATCTCCGGCGCTGTTGAAGGTGCCGCCGTAACGCCCGATCTCGTCCAGCGGACGGATCACCGCCGGATCGGGCGGCAGGCGCTGGTCCAGCGGCGGCAGGTCGCCGGAAGCTACCAGGGCCGCCAGCGCGGGGGCCTCGCTGAAGCTGGCGATTGCCTTGCCGGTGGCCGCCGTGTAGGCGGTTACCGTCGGCCACATGTGGTCGCGATACGGCTCTCCTTCGGTGGCCATGCCGGCGCTCGCCGCACCCGCACCGGCGGCGCCTCCCGGGGCTTAGCCTTCGCCGCCGCCGAACAGGGGCGTAGCGGTCAGCAGGGCCGCCAAAGCAGCACCCGCCAGGAATCTCATTTGCTGTTTCACGGTGGGTTCCTCCTCCTTGAGGGATAGCTACCTGATGGCATGCACGCCGATGACCTGCAACCGCAAGCTCCGAGAGATACCGCCCGCAACGGCACGGGGACCGGCTCTTGTCCGCGGGCCGCGGACGCTACTCGGGCTCCCCCTGCTTCTCGTACAGCGCCCGGATGAAGCGGCGGGCGCTGTCGCCGTGCATGCGGCCGATGGAACACCCGCCGTCGAGAATCACCCCGTCCTGGATGATCAGCTCAGGGGTCGACAGATCGCCCAGCACCCGTGCCGTGGACAGCAGCAACACCCGGTTCTCGGCGGTGATGTTGCCGAGCACCACCCCTTCCACCACCACGATGTTGGCGAAGATGTCGGTCTTGACCTTGCCCGTCGGCCCCACGTAGAGCTGCTCCACCTCCAGCAACGGCCCCACGTAGCGGCCATCGACCCGCAGGTTGCCGTGGATCGCGCAACGGCCTTCGAAAGTCGAATTCTCGCCGATGGTCGTGTTGGCAGCGAAATTGACACGCACCGGTTCCAGGCTATTACGAATCGCCACCTGTTGGCGACCTCTCGCCCGTCCGCTCCGTCCGCTCGACACTGCCGGCATCCATCGGCGCGGCGCGCACGCCGTCGTAGAGCCCCGCGGCGGCGTTCGGCAGGGGCGCGGCCAGCCCCCATACCACGCGTGCCGGTACCACGGTCCGGACTCCCGCCGGAGCCTCGATACCCGCAACGATGGCTGGCAGCCCCGGATCGTCTACCGACACCAGTACGGTAGCCTCGAAACCGGAACGATTGCCCCAGTTGCTGACGACCGCGAGCCGACCGCTGTCGGCCAGCGACCGGAGTGCCTCGCCGGTCAACTCGCCGACCTGCAGATGCACCACCTCGGCGCCGGCGGCGGCCTCCAGACTGTCGCGCAGGGCGGCGCTGCCGCCCCCCGCATCGAAGGAGTGCTCGCTGACACGGTCCGGAGCGCCGCCGGCAGCCATACCCGCGCGGAGCGCGGCCACGCCGGCAGCCTCCCCCGAGCCGGCGGCAGCTACGACTGCGACCCGCGCCTCCGGCCGGTCGGCCAGATATGCCGCCACCAGGCGCCCGGCACGCTCATGCGCCGCGGCACGCTCGATGGAGACTTCGGTGACATTGGCCGGCGGCTCCGGGCGGGAAGCAGAGCCGGACCCGGTCCAGGTGAGCAGCACGAAGCGGACGGCGGGATGTGCGGCGGCCAACGCCTCCGCCTCGAACGACAGCAGCGGGGGCAGTACCACCCCGGCGTAGCGGGCGCCGGCAAGATGCTCCGCCAGCTCCGCCAGCGGCTCCTCCGTCGCTACCAGCAGCAGTTGCAGACGGCGGCCGTCGGCCACCACCGTGCGCTGCAGTTCGGACTCCAGGCTCGGATAGGCCGCCGTGACGGCATGCCAGAAAGGAGGCTCCACGGCCACCAGGTAGGTGTGCTCCGGATGCGCCCGGTTGCAGCCGCCGGCAACCGCCAGCAGCAGGACCGCGACACCGGCCAGCCGGCGCCGACGGCGCCACGTCGCCGGTCCGCCCGCATCGGAGCGGACGCCAGGAGGCTGTCGGATTTTAGGCGTGAGCGGCATATCCGGCTGGGCCAGGAACGGCGCCGCAGGCGGCGGTTTCGGGGCGCTAGCGGCTGTCGTCGGAAACCTCCGTCGGGTAGCGGCGGAGCAGCGGCAGCAGGGCGGCGACGAATGCCGCCACAGTACCGGCCGCGGCGAGGTCCGAACGGCGGATCGCGGCGCCGTAAGCGACGGCTGCGGTCACCAACGGCAGCGCCAGGATGGCCAGCAGCGCCACGCCACGCCACCAGACGCGAGCGCCCGTGGCACCCGCCGCCAGGACGGCCGCGGCACTCATCAGCGCCAGCCGCAGCAGCGGCAGCAGCACCAGCCGGTAGAAACTGGGATCGGCGTAATAGGTGAGCTGCTCCAGGATCGTGTGCATGCTGAAGTACCCTCCCAGCGTGACCAGCAGGTACGTCAGATCCGCTCGCCGGGCGCGGGCGCGTGGCCGCGGTTCCCGCTCGCCCCGCGCCCGCCGCGCCCGCCGCAACAACCCGGAGCGGCGGTAGCGGGCGTTGCGATACCGCCGCAGCCCCAGAGCGACCGCCAGCGCTGCTACCAGCGGCGCACCATGATCCGCCGCCAACAGCCGCAGGTAGAGCAGCCGCGGCTCGTACAGCGGCGGGAATGTCCGTGCCACCATGCTCACCAGGGGGAACAGCACCAGGGCCAGCAGCGCGGCGCCGGCGAACCAGGGCAGCAGCGCCATTCGGTGGCCAACTCCCGGGGGAGCGCCGCGCGCTGCCAGCGCCACCACGAACAGCGGCGTCGCGAGGTAGGCAAACAGCGTCATGGAGCTGCCCGATCCGGGGCGCCGCCTACTCCCACTCCACCGTAGCCGGCGGCTTGCTGGAAATGTCGTACACCACCCGGCCGACGCCAGGGACCTCATTGGTGATGCGCGCCGAGACCGCAAGCAGCGCTTCCATCTCGAATCGATACACCTCCGCGGTCATGAAATCGTCGCTCACCACGGCGCGCAACGCCACCACTGCACCGTAGTTGCGGCGGTCGCCCGTCACTCCGACGGAGCGCACCGGGAGCAGCACGGCGAAGGCCTGCGTCACTTCGCGGTACAGGTCACGGCGTTGCAGCTCCTCCAGGTAGATCGCGTCGACGGAGCGCAACAGGTCGCACCGTTCCCGGGTCACCTCACCCAGGATCCGCACCGCCAATCCGGGACCGGGGAACGGATGGCGCTCGATTACCCGCCGCGGCACCTCCAGGGCACGCCCGAGGCGACGCACCTCATCCTTGTAGAGTGATGCCAGCGGCTCCAGCAACAGACCGGCGGCGCGCCGCTCCGCCACCAGTGGGGCCGAGACGTTGTGATGCGACTTTATCACTTCCGCCTTGTCGCCGACGCCGCTCCCGGACTCAATGAGATCGGTGTACAAGGTCCCCTGGGCGAGAAAGCCGTGCGCCAGCTCCTCCCGCACCGCGGCACGCTGAACTTCGATGAACAGGTCACCGATGATGCGCCGCTTTCGTTCCGGCTCCGTAACCCCTGCCAACGCCGCGTAGAACCTGGCGGCCGCGTCGACCATCTGCACGTGGGTCGCGCCGAGCTGCTGCAACGTGGCCCGTACCTCGGCGGTCTCGTGCAGCCGCATCAGCCCGGTGTCGACGTAGAGCAGGTGCACCTGCGCCGCCGGCAATGCCCGCAGCAGCAGTGCCGCCACGACGGTGGAATCGACCCCGCCGGAGATCATCAGGACCACCGGGCTGGAGCCCACCGTACGGCGCAGCTCGGCGACGGCGCGGCGCTCGAACGATTCCAGATCCCACGACCGGCGCGCGCCGCAGATGGCCGTGGCGAAATTGTCGAGCAACCGCCGGCCGCACTCGGTGTGGGTCACCTCGGGGTGAAACTGCAGGCCGAATACCGGCGCCGGCGAGACCTCCGGCAACGACTCCACGGCCGCCACGGCGCCATGCTGCGATACCGCAATCTGCCGGAAGCCGGGCGCGATGCGCTCGACGGCGTCACCGTGGCTCATCCAGGAACGGAACGAGGCCGGTATGCCGCCGAACAGCACCGAATCGGCTACTCGATCGACCCGCGCCTGGCCGTACTCGCGAACGTGGACGTGCGACACCGATCCGCCGCCGCGCTGCATGAGGTGCTGCATCCCGTAGCAGATGCCCAGCACCGGGACGCCGCTCCGTAGCAGAGCCGGATCCGGCACCGGCGCGGCGGCGTCGTACACCGACGCGGGCGATCCGGACAGGACGATGCCCCGCACCTCCTCGCGGCGTTCCACCTCGCTCAACCTCACGTCTCCCGGCAGCACGCGACTGAAGACGCCGCATTCGCGGATCCGGCGGGCGATGAGCTGGCTGGTCTGGCCGCCGAAGTCCAGCACCAGAATGGTATCCACGGCCGGCTCAGGTTCCGGCAGCCGAACCGACGGGTTCCGTTGCCAATCGTCGCATTGCTTCACGGTAGCGTGCCGCCACGTCACGCGCTTTCTCACGCGCCCTTCCCACGTAGTGCTCCGGCTCGGAAAAGAACTCCTGCGCGCCGGTCCCGCAGCGCTCCCTCACCGCCCGGTCCAGCCGTTCCCAGACGGCCGAGTCCGCGCGGGCCGCCTCCAGCAACGATGTCCCGCGCTGCTCGCACGCCAGGGTCAGCCGGCGCACGCGTTCATGGGCGCCGGCATCGCCGGCGGCAGCCAGCAGCACGTACGCCGCCTCCGCGAGCACCAGATCCGACGTGCTCTCCCGCAGCCGCGTACGCATTCGCTCGCGGTCCACTTGCAGGCCGGCCACCACCCGCAACATGCGGTTGGCCGCCGCCGTGAGCCCGGCGATGAACTCCGGCACGAAACGCGCGGAGGCGGAATTGGTCAGATCCCGCTGGTGCTCGGACACCTGGTCCATGAAGAACGTCATGACCCGTGGTGCGAACGCCTTCCACAGGCTCTTTACGTGCTCGCAGTTCCACGGGTTGCGCTTCTGGGGCATGGTGGAGGATCCCACCTGCCGGCTGCCGAACGGCTCGCGCACTTCGTCGATCTCCGACCGTTGCAGATTGCGCAGGTCGTCGGCGAGATTGGCCACGATCCCGAATGCGGTGTTGAGCTCCAGCAGCGCGCGCAACAGGTACTCCGGTTCCACGATCTGGGTGGAGCTCTCGGACGGTCGCAGGCCGAGACCGGCGAGTACCTGGCGTTCCAACTCCTCCGGATCGTCCACCAGCAGCGCGGTGGCGTTGTAGGCGCCGACCGCACCCGCCAGCTTGCCGCGCAGGTCGTCGCTGCGGCGCTTGAGCCGGACGATCGACTTGCCGAGGCGGGCTACGTATTCAGCCATGGCAAAGCCGAAGGTGACCGGCACCGCGTACTGGCCGTGGGTGCGCCCCACCTGCGCGCTGTCCGCCTCACGTTCGGCCAGTTCGATCAGCGCTTCCTCCAGACGGATCAGCAACGGCACTACCACGCGGCCCAAGGCGTCCCGGTAGCGTAGCGCGGTGGCGGTGTCGGTGATGTCGTAGGAAGTGGCCCCGACATGCACCAGGTGGCGCACTTCGACCGGGAGCGCGCGTTGCAGCACGTTGACCAGGGCGCGCACATTGTGGTCCGTGATGCGTTCCTCGGCGGCCACCGCGGCGGCCGTAACACCTTCCGCGGCCGCCTGGATACACCGCTCGAGGTCAGCGTCGAGCGTTCTCCCCGGAAGCCGGCGCAGCAGCTCGGTGAGCAGCGCGAGCTCCACCCGGACGCCGTAGCGCACGCCCGCCTCCTCGCCCAGATACCCGGCCAACTCCTCGAACAGGTCGCGGTTGGCGACCCAGTAGCGGTGGTCCAGTGGGGAAATGAAGCGGAATCTGTCCCGCGTCTCCATGCGGCAGTCTATGAGCTGGCCGGCTTCTCGGCAAGCTCATTGCCGGCTCCGGGGCGATTGGCGCGATTGGCGCGCGGCGGATGGTCGCGTACGCTCCTGGCATGGTAGCCAAGGCCCTGGAGCTGTTCAGCGCCTATCGCAGCGGCAGCGTGCCGCCGGGCGGCGGGTACGTCGTTTCCTCGTTCATGGTCGACGGGTCCGCCTACGTGCGCTACGAGATCGTGGCATACCGGAGGGCCCGTAGCCTGTGTCTCTCGCGGCAAGGTCTCACCTTCGCCGCCGACGGCAGCAGGATCTTCGTGCTGGTCGAGCCCGACGGCTATCCCGACAAAGCGACCGAGCCATTCCAGCGCGACGCCCGCCACCGTATCCCCCACCGTTTCGCGGAACTGGCCACGGTCGCAGTCCGCAGTCACTCGCGAATCATGGTGAGCAAAGACCCGGTCGTCGTCTCATCCGAGTTCACCGTCGCCGCTCCCGCGGGTATCGACTTCGTGTTTCTGTTCCTCCCCCGGCACGACGCCGTGGACACGATCCGCGGGTTCATGACCGAGACCCTGCAACAGGAGTGCCTCGTGCCGGCAACGGGCGCGCGCCGGGCCGGCGGCTTGATCCGCTCCTGCCTCGCCCGCTGCAGCGTCGGCCATCGGCCCTGGTAGTCCAGCCGCTGCCGGTTGTGCCAAGCTGTGCGAATCTGCGGCAGGAAGACTGCCCCCTCTGTACCATGTACCGGTCCGAGCACGACTCCCTGACCCGCGGCCACGGTGGCCGCCGACGATGATCGGCGCCGGCCGCGGCAACGTCCTCCTCCTCTCTGCCGCCGTCACCCTTGCCTGCGCGGTGCTGGCCGCCGGCTGCGGAGCCCGCGTTGCAAACGGCACCGAGCCTGCCGCAGCGCTGCGGGCGGCCGCCGCGCCTGCCGGGACGGTGCCGGTCGCCGAGGAGCCGGCGCCGCAGGATGCGCCCGACGCTGAACCACGGGCACCGCTGCAGCCGGACGAGACGCTGATCCGCGTGCTCACGGTCAATCTCGATGCTGACGACGCCGACGAGCAGGTGATCGTGATTGCCTCATCCGAACGGCCGATCAAGGTGGCGGTGCTGGACTTCGACACCGGCGCCGCGGCCTACGTGCGCTCCTGGGAAGCGCTCACCCAGGCGGCCGCGACGCGCACCTTCGACCTGACGCTGCAGGACCTGCTCGGGGATCAGCGCGTGGAGATCGTCGCCCGCGGGTTCAACGCGGCCGGTGACCGTACGCTGGATGCGTATCGGCAAAGGCCGGATGCCGGCACCGTTCTCGGCTATACGCCGATCGTTGCGGTAGCCGCCCGCGGCACCATCGAGCTGGCCGAGCCGGAGCAGGCTGAACGCGAGCTACTGCGCGGCAACCACGGCCTGCCGGTCGCCATCGTTACCCTTACCGAGGATCCGGGCGCCGCCGACGCGACCGCCACCATCCGTACCACCTACCGCTGGCAGGCCGCCGGCGGCCGCTACGAGGCCGCGCCCCCGGAGCGGGTGCCCGGCAGCCCGGGGATTCAGGACAGCCTGCGCGAGCTGTTCGCCGGTGAAGGCACTTCGGAATTCGAAGGACATCTCGCCGGCCCCTGGTATCGGCTCGTGCAGCCGGATCCGAGCGAATCGCTCATGAGCAGGATGGAGATCATCCACTTCGAGCCGGAGCAGCGGCGCATAACGCTGTTCGACGGCGACGTGCAGGAGATCTACATCTGGGACGTCTCGCATCGTCTGTTGGCAACGCGCCTCGGCATATGGGTGCACAATGAACTGGTGCACTCGATAGAGCGCACCGTCAACGTGGAGGTGGTGACAGCGGACGAAGTCCGGGTGGTCATGAGGGGCGACGACCAGGACCACTACTTCGACGGCAACTACCGCAAGCTGGATGACCACGCCCGCACCAGGCTGACGCCCTCGGGC
>JAKZWC010000316.1:0-3758 GCA_047515735.1 Spirochaetales bacterium
GTCCTGGGAATAGTAGAAGCCAAGCTTGAGGCCCGCTTCGCGGCAGGCGTCCGCCAGCTCGGCCAGGGGATCACGGCCGAATGGCGTGGCATCCACGATGTTGTAGGGGCAGCAGGGGGAGTGAAACAGCGCGAAGCCGTCATGGTGCTTGGAGGTGACTACCAGGTAGCGCATGCCGGCGTCGACGGCGAGCTGCACCCAGGCGCGGGCGTCGAACCGCACCGGATTGAACTGTTTCGCGAGCACCTCGTATTCGGCGCGTGGAATGCGCTTGCGCAACATGATCCACTCGCCGATTCCGTCCACCGGCTCGCCCTTCCAAATCCCGGCGGGGAGGGCGTAGAGACCCCAGTGGATGAACATTCCGAAGCGCGCCTCGCGCCACCACGTCAGAGCCGGGTGATCCACCACCGGCGCGGCGTTGCGTCCCCGCATCCGCTCGCGCCAGCTCATGTACTGTGTCATGGGATGGTAATAGCCGGTCGGCACGAGAGATGCAAGGCGTCTGCCGGATACGCTATGATACGCCTATGGCGGATATCTTGACGCGGCCTGCAGCCGGCGTGCCGGCGCAGCGCACGCGGGAGCACAATGGCACCGCGCGACCCCGTACCACCGGCTACATCGATTGCGACGCCCACAACTACCCGGCGTCGATCGATTTGCTGTTGCCGTTCATGGCGCCGCGCTGGCGCTCGTTCGTGGAGCACATCGGCTATCCCGGACCGCTGGCGAACCACTATCCCAAGGTGCACGCCGATGCCGCGCGGCGCGATGCCTATCCCCCGGGCGGCGGCAAGCCGGGCAGCGATCCGCAGTTTGCGGCGCACCAGCTCCTCGATACCTGGGGCCTGACCTACGCGGTGCTCAATCCGCTGTACGCCCACTCCCAGGTGCGCAACTTGCACCTGGGCAGCGAGCTGGCACGGGCGGTGAACCGCTGGACCGCCGCCCACTGGCTGGACGCCGATCCGCGCTGGCGCGGTTCCATCGTGGTCAACATCGAGGATCCGGAAGCCGCGGCCGAGGAGATTCATGCCGTGGCGCGGGACGGGCGTTTCGTGCAGGTGCTGCTGCTGGTGCGCTCGCCGGAGCCGTATGGGCGCCAGCGCTTCCGGCCGATTTTCCGTGCGGCCACCGAGGAGGGGCTGCCGGTGGGGATTCACTTCGGCGGCGGCGGCACGGCGATCACCGGTGTCGGCTGGCCGTCCTACTACATCGAGGACCACACCGGCATGGCGCAGGCGTTTCAGTCGCAGGTGATCAGCCTGGTGTGCGAAGGCGTGCTGGAGGAGTTGCCGGAGTGCCGCATCGCCCTGGTCGAGGGCGGATTTGCCTGGTTGCCGCCGCTGATGTGGCGCCTCGACAAGAATTACCGGGGATTGCGGGAAGAGGTCCCGTGGCTTACCAGACTGCCCAGCGAGTATATCCGCGGGCAGTTCCGCGCCACGACCCAGCCCATGGAGGAGCCCGGGGATCCCACGCACTTGCAACAGATCATCGCCATGCTCGGCTGCGACGAATTTCTGATGTTCGCCACCGACTATCCGCATTGGGACTTCGACGCACCCGACCGCGCCGTGCAGGCGCTGGCGGATACGCCGCTCCATCGCGGGGTGGTCGCCGGCAACGCGCGCGCGTTCTACGACTTCGAACGCGCCGGGCCCGTCCGCGGTGGCGATGCGGATCGGTAGTCGCCGGTCTCGCCGGCCGGCACTGCGTGCGCTGTCGGCCGGAGGAACGGGCTGATCAGCGCTCGCCGGCGGTGGTACGCGTAACGTGCCGGTCATGGCCAAGAGCATCGACGTAGGGCCCGCGTCCGCCTTCCCCGAGGGGAGCGTGCGCGGCGTGCAGGCTGGCAGCCGGGCGCTGGTGGTGGTGCACCGCGGCGGGCGACTGCATGCCCTGCGCGATCAGTGCCCGCATCAGGGCGCCGCCCTGTCGTCGGGACGTGTGCTGGAGCAGGCCTGCGCCCGCCTCGAAGCGGGGCGCCCGGTGTTTACCGGTCACGAGGCGGTGCTGCAGTGCCCGTGGCACGGCTGGGCGTTTCGCCTCAGCGACGGCAACGCGCTGGCTGTCCCCAACGTGCGCGTGCGCCGTTACCCGGCACGCTTCGTCGCCGGCCGGCTGATCATCGACCTGTAACGCACCGCTACCACAGGACAGCTCAAGGAGGGAACAATCATGAGCGACTGCTACCAACCAACCTGGTCGTCTCTGGCGACGCATCCGACGCCGCGCTGGTTTCTGAAGGCAAAGTACGGCATTCTACACGCACTGGGGTCCCTACTCGGTCGCGGCGTACGGCGCCAACGGCACCTGGTATCCCAGGCACATGTACAATCCGGAACGGCCGGAGTATCGCTACCATAGCGAGACCTTCGGTCCACCGGAGCAGAGCGGCTACAAGGAGTTGATAGAGCGGTTTACCGCGGACAAGCTCGACGCCGATGAGTGGGCCGAGCTGTTCGCGGCCTCCGGAGCGCGCTTCGCCGGTCCGGTCGCGGAGCACCACTACGGATTCTCCATGTGGGACTCCACCATCAACTCCTGGAACTCGGCTCGGAGGGGACCGAACCGGGACGTCACCGGCGAGCTGGCGGCGGCAATTCGCGCCCGCGGGATGAAGTTCGCCGCCACCTTCCATCACGCCCAGAACTGGTACATGTTCCCCACCGACGACTCGCGCTACGACTGCGCGGACCCCCGCTATCGCGATCTGTACACCGGCCCGCACGGTGCCGCGGAGCGCCCCGACGAGTGGTTTCTGGATCGTTGGGAGGGCAAGCTGTACGAGGTGGTCGACGGCTATCAGCCCGACCTGATCTGGTTCGACTTCGGCCTCGGCTTCATCCGCGAGCAGCGCCGCAAGCGTTCCTGGCCTATTACTATAACAAGGAGCGGGAGTGGGGCAGGGGCGTGGTGGTGACCTTCAAGGAGATCCCCACGGGCTGGTTCAACCTGCCGCCGATGACCGGGGTGGCAGATCTGGAACTGGGTCGCATGTGGGACCTGACCAACCACGTCTGGCTGACCGACACCACGGTGGATTGCCCACGGTGTGTGGTCGTACGTCGAGGACGCCGGCTACAAGTCGGTGGAACGCCTGGTGCACAATCTGGTGGACCGGGTCAGCAAGAACGGGCACCTGCTGCTCAACGTCGGCCCGCGGCCTGACGGCACCATTCCCGGGCCGGCAGCGGAGTGCCTGCGCGGCATCGGCCGCTGGCTGGAGGTGAACGGCGAAGCGATCTACGGCACCACGCCGTGGGTGTCCTGCGGCGAAGGGCCCACCAAGCCCGAGGGCAGCGGCCACTTTACCGAGAGGAGCGAGCCGCGCTTCACTGCCGAGGACATCCGCTTCACGACCAAGGATGACGCGGTGTACGCTATCTGCCTCGGACGCCCGGGAGATGCCCTCACCGTCAAGGCGTTCCGCTTGTTCTACGAGGACGAGGTACGATCGGTCACTGTCCTGGGGGTGCCCGGGGAATTGCGCTGGCGCCGCTCCGACGATGGGCTGCGCATCGAAGTGCCACGCCGGCTGAAGGGCGACCACGCCTACACCTTCAAGATCCAACTCGCTCCGGCGAGCTGAACTCCGAGTTCTCGAACGGCACTGACAGGGGGTCTCGCACAGCCGCCGCGGCGGCGCTGTCCGGTCTGTCGTAGTCCGTTGGACTCCGTGTTTACGTAAGGTTAGGGCCGGCGTAAACCAAATGCCGATTGTGGGGTGGACTTCAGGACGGGATAGATGG
>JAKZWC010000317.1:0-4603 GCA_047515735.1 Spirochaetales bacterium
TGGCGCTGGCGGCCGGTGGCCACCACTCCGCTAATGATCAAGATGTAAACGCTTTGCCATCGACGAGGCGCTCAGGTACCGGGAAGCGGTCGAGGGGAACGTGATCGCCTTCAGACTGGTGCGGCCTCGGCCACATCGATATGCAGGCTTACCGCGTTCTTGGACGGCCCGCTCGTCAACTACGCCTACCCGCAGGAAAAGGTGGCGGCGGCGCCCGCCGAGTTGCACGCGGTGGACTGACCGGCGCGGGCGAGCCCCGCCACTGCTGACGGGAGTCGGCATCACAACGCCGAGGTGCGCGTAGCGGGTGGCCGGGTCGCAGGTTAGCCCACCTGGTTGGGCGTATCGGACGGCGGCGGCTCTGTACCGAGGGCGCCGCTGCGGCGCAGGAGGCTGGCGGCGCGCGGCTGCGAGGCGAGGTAGTAGTGGGCGGTGAGGAGCAGCCGTTGCGCGGCGGTGGGCTGCCAGTTTCGCGCCTCGCGCGGCAGGCGGTCGCGCAGGTGGGCAAGCACCACGGCCGCGGCGACGCTGACGTTGAAGCTGCGGCTGAACCCGTACATCGGCACGGTGATCAAGTCGTCCGCTTCTGCGGCCAGGAGCTCGCTCACGCCGCGGTGCTCGTTGCCGAAGGCGATGGCAACCGGCGTGCTGAGGTCGAGCGACGCCAGCGGGATGTTGCGTCCGCCCGGCATGGTGGCGGCAATCCGGTAGCCGGCGGCGCGCAGACCGGCCAGGCAGACGGCCGAACTCTGCCATGAACGGGTCAGCAGCCACTTCTCGGCGCCCTGCGTCACCCGGTTGGGGGGCCGCTCCTGCTCCACGGCGACGGCGGGTACCAGGTGGACGCCGCCGAACCCCAGCCCCTCCGCGCTGCGCAGCACCGCGGCGACGTTGCCGGCATCGGCGACCTGCTCCAGGACCGGCGCCACCGCGAAGGTGCGCTCCGCAACCACCTGTTCGATCCGCTGCCGGCGCTCGGGGGTGAGGGTGGAGCCTACGGTTGCCACGACCTGTGCGGCCGAGACCTGGCATCCGCCGACGGACAGCGGATCGCTGAGCGGAAACGGCCACGGCGCGGCGCGCGTCATCCCGTCAGAGCCCAGCGGTGCCGGCTTCGGTTCCGGGCTCGCGGTCGTCGAGGCGGGTAATCTCGTCCTGCGGAAAGGCGGGCAGCGGACTGCTCCCTGATGAGGAGCGCAGGGTGACGCCGTTGCCGGCGCTTGCCTCACCGATGATGGCGGCTGCAATGCCCGCGGTGTGCAGCGCCTGCACCGCCCGGCGCGCTTCGCCGGGAACGGCGCTGAACAGGAGCGCTCCCGAGGCCAGCAGGCCGAGCGGATCCAGGCGCAGCGCGCGGCACACGCGCCGGGTCGGCTCCCGGATTGGCAGCGCGGCGGCGGCGACCTCGATGGCGACCCCGGAGCAGGAGGCCAGTTCGTGTAATCCCTGGGCCACGCCGCCCTCGGTCGGATCGTGGGCGGCGTGGATCGCGAACGCGCGCAGTACGCGGCCCTCGGCCACCACGCTGATGCCCGGCTCATCGAGCCAGCCCACGGCTGCGGCGTGCTCCGCGCCGAACAGGGCGGGCGCATCGGACCGCTCGCGAGCGAGTAGCGTGGTGCCCTCCAGGGCCACCCACTTGGTGAGCACGATGGCGTCTCCCGGTCGCACCCGTGCGCTCGACCACGGCTCTCCAGCCAGCACGCCGACCGCGGCGCCGGCCACGACCGGCCGCGTCACCGCGCCGGTCACCTCGGTGTGGCCCCCTACCCAGGCGATCCCGGCGGCCGCGGCGGCCGCGGCGAGCTCCGCGAACAACCCCGCCAGGGCGCCGCGGCTGGTGCCGGGCGGCACCAGCACGGTGGTGGTGAAGTAGCGCGGGGCCGCACCCATCGCCACCAGGTCGTTGCAGTTGACCGCCACCGCGTAGCGCC
The DNA here is from genome assembly GCA_047515735.1 of Spirochaetales bacterium. Taxonomy (GTDB): domain Bacteria; phylum Spirochaetota; class Spirochaetia; order SZUA-6; family Bin103; genus Bin103. The sequence goes on from JAKZWC010000317.1 coordinate 1,935, forward strand.
CGATATCGCTGCCGGCAAGGGTGATCGGATCGCTGGTCAGCGCCAGGCGCGGCGCGCCGGCGACGACCGCCGCGTCCTCGCCGAGGGCGGCGCCGATCAGCACGTCCCGGTGTGCCGCGCCCGCGGGCAGCAGCCCGGCGAGCAGCTCACCATCGATCTTGCCTCCCGGCAACGGCCGCTGCGGCGGCTGTGGCGAGCCGCTCACCCTCTCCATAGGCTCATTGGCGGCACAATTCGCCCGCGACGCAACCCGGCGCGCACACCGCATGGCGGCGTCCATCGAAGCGGCGCCGAGCCGGCGCCGTCATCCAGTACGTATGGAGCCAGACAGCCCGGACCAGGTCGTCCCCGATCCCCTCAATGCCCTGGCGCAACGCGAGCTGGGCATCTCCTACCTGTTTCCCTACCAGCGCCTGGTCATCGCCAACCTGCTCGAGGGGCGCCACCAGATCGTGGTGCTGCCGACCGGTGCCGGCAAGTCGGTGTGCTTCATGTTCCCGGCGCTGGTGCTGGAGGGGGTCACCCTGGTGGTGGTGCCATTGCTTGCGCTGCTGGAGGATCTGTACCGCCGCATGACCGCGGCCGGGCTGACGGTGGCGGTGCTGCGCGGCGGGCAGAGCCGGGCCGAACGCGGCGCCATCCTGGAGCGGGTGGCCAGCCGTGACGTACGGCTGGTGCTCGTCACCCCGGAAGCGGCCATTGCCGACCGGCTGCTGGCGGCGCTGGCGGCTGCCGGCACCATCGAGCACCTGGTGGTGGATGAAGCGCACTGCATCAGCCAGTGGGGCGACAGCTTCCGGCCAACCTACCTGCGCCTGAACGAGCTGGTGGAGGCGCTGCGGCCGCGCGTGGTCAGCGCCTTCACCGCCACCGCGACACCCGAGGTTCTGAAGCGCATCCGCGAGGTGCTCTACCCGGACGGCGGCGCGCATCTGATCGCCGGCAACCCCGACCGCCCCAACATCCACTATGCCGTGGCTCCAACCGCCGCCCCGCTGCACTGCCTCAGCGAGCTGGTGGCGGCCTGCCCACGTCCCCTGATCGTGTTCGCCCGCAGCCGCCGCGGCGTCGAGGACCTCTGCTGGCAACTCCGTCGCCGCCTGCCGGAAGTGAGTTGCCGCTTCTACCACGCCGGCCTGAACCCCGCCGAGCGCAAGCGGCTGGAAGCGTGGTTCCTGGCCAGTGACGACGGCGCGCTGATCGCCACCTCCGCCTACGGCATGGGCATCGACAAGCCGAACATCCGCACGGTGGTGCATCGCGAGCTGCCGGAATCGGCGGAGGCGTACCTGCAGGAGACCGGTCGCGCGGGCCGCGACGGCAAGCCCTCGCGGGCGATCCTGCTGTGGTACCAGCCGGCTGCAGCCGAGGCGGTAACGCCAACTGCACCGGCACTGCTCCAACGCCTGCGGCGGGCGGCGCGGCGCACCGCGGCACCGGTTCCCGCCAGCGCCGCGGTCCCGCGAACGGCCCTGAGCAGCTACGCCGGCAATGGCGCAACCTGCCGCCGCGCACAGTTGCTGCGCTTCTTCGAACGCGACGACGTGCAATGCACCGGGTGCGACGTGTGCGACGGCCAAGTGGCGACGCTGCCCTCGGCCGAGCAGGAGATGCTGCAGGCGCTGCGGCGCGGGTCACGGCGCTTCACGCTGCGCCACTGGCGGCACCTCCTTGGCGGCGGACGGTCGCCGGTAATCGAGACCTACCGGCTGCGAAGCGCGCCGGGATTCGGACTGTTGGCCGGCTGGCAACCTGAGGAAATCGACGATGCCTGCGCCGCCCTGATCGCGGCGCGGCAGGCGCGCGTGCCCGCGCGCGGGCCGTGGCGCGGACGGCTGGTGGCGGCGCGCCGGACGCCCTCGCGGTCATCGACGCGGCGCCGGGAGCCCTGATCGGGACCACGCCGCGGACACTGGCCAGCGGCGTCCCGACCAGCCGGCGGGCGCCGGGCACGCCGGAGCGCCGATTCCAAGCATTTGACACCGCTCCGCGTGCGTCGCTACAATCGGTCCACTTTGGCCCACGTAAGTAACACGTACTTGCTTATAGCATATCAATTTGTACCCGGCGTAGCAAGCCGGTGAACGACGCTCTCGAGCGGCGCCGCAAGACGCGGCGGCAGATGCTCGAAGCCGGCGGGCAGGCGCGCGTCGATGCCCAGCACGCCAAGGGCAAGCTGACGGCCCGCGAACGGCTCGATCTGTTGCTCGACGAACGCTCGTTCATCGAGCAGCAACCCTACGTCATGGTGCGCGCCACCGACTTCGGCCTCGACCGCCGCCGCACCCTTGGCGACGGGGTGGTCACCGGCAGCGGCATGGTGGACGGGCGGCAGGTGTTCGCCGCCGCCCAGGACTTTACGGTCAACGGCGGTTCGCTCGGCGAGATGCACGCCGCGCGCATCGTCGCCGCCCAGAACGATGCCCTCAACAACCGCGTGCCCTTCATCCAGATCAACGACTCCGGCGGCGCGCGCATCCAGGAGGGCGTGCTGTCCCTGAACGGTTACGCGCAGATCTTCCGCGCCAACACCGCCTCCTCCGGCGTCATCCCGCAGCTATCGGTGATTCTCGGGCCGTGTGCCGGGGGAGCGGTCTACTCGCCGGCGATCACCGACTTCATCTTCATGGTGGACGGGGTGAGCAACATGTTCATCACCGGGCCGCAGG
>JAKZWC010000318.1:0-8510 GCA_047515735.1 Spirochaetales bacterium
CGCTGGCCATCCGGCCCGGTGAGGGAGCCGGCGGCCCTGCCACCTGCGGGTGCCGGCAAGCCTCCACCACCAGAGAGCGAGGCGCTATCAGGCTCGCGATCTCGGCGTCGCCGAACTCTACCAGCAGCGACCAGATGTTGCGGTAGATGGGCTGCCGCCACAGCGTCTCCCGGGGGCCGAAGTACCCGGAGACTCCGGCAGCCTGGATCCTTCGATCCACCGCCGCGGTAAACAACGCGACGAGCCCTCCCTCGCCGTAGCCAAAGACGCCGAGCGGCTGCCGGCCGTACTCCCGGAGCAGCCAGTCCGCGGCCGCCAGCACTTTCTGCACTTCGTAGCCGATGATGTGCCGACCCAGCTCGTACGCGGCGCGGTACACGAACTCGCGGTGTGGAAGGTTGGTCATGCGGACGCCGTCGATACCGGAATACGTGTCGTGCCGGTCGATCAGCACCGGGACCACCACTCGGCATCCGTTCTCGGCCAGGCGCCGGGGGAACTGCGCGTCCTCGGGCACGCCGGGCTCCAGACCGCACGCGGCTTCCGGTGTCCAGTCGCAGTCCGGCAGCGCCACGATGTTGGCCACGGCCGGCCCCGACGGCTCGAGCAGGAACCCTTCACCCTCGATTCCCCGGAAGACGTTCCAGCGGACTCTCTCGACCCGGTATCCCGGGCCTTCCGCGACGAGCGCCGGCTGCCGGTGGGTTGCCAGGAGCTGCATCTGGACCTCTTCGCGCGGGTCCAGGAGCCCGATGATTTTGAGCAGGCGCTTCCGGTTGGCCTCGACCGACGTCTCGTAGGCCTCGGGGCTCACGACGTCGCGCTGCCACCGGCCCGGCCGGCGGCCCACCACGGCCTTGAGCTGTCGCGCGAGGAAGCGATCGATCCCCGCAACCATCTGCTCGGCCAAGTCGCCCTGCAACGTCAGCGGGGCAGTGCCGGGCAAACGCCGGGTATCTCCGCCGGCTCTCGCTCTGGCGGCCGGCCCGTCGAGGCGGCTTGGCGCTTTCCCTTTACCCACGCTATCCCTCCCGGTATCTCTCGCCACGGAGCTCATTCATCGCAGACCGTGATCTGCCCCACGCTCGACGGCCCGAACTCCGGCCGCGCCACCCACCACGGACCGTCCGCTTCCAGGCCGAGTCGCTCACCGCGGAACTCGGCCCCGGAAATCGCCTTGCCGTCGGCGCGTCGGAGACGGATCTCCACCTGGCCGAACCCGTGCAGATCCAGACTCCAGCCGGCGTCCGACGGAGACGGCTCGACCTGCACCCGCGGGTCCGCGACCATGACGGTCAGCTGGGGCGTGGACACCACCGTGCTCAGCCGGCCCTCCTCCACGGTGAGCGGCAGCCACTCGCTGTCCAGTCTCAGCCGACACACACGTCGGCTCCGAGCCTCCGTCCAATCCGTGTTCAGCAGGTGAACCGTCCTCACGTCGCTGTCGGGCTCCTGCCGGACGGTGTAGTAGACGTCGCCGCTCGAATCTTCCAGCTCCACGGGCGCCTCCGCCTGCCCGGCCAGACCGTGGATGAGATCGGTCATCAGCGGAGCGAGGAAGGAGTTGCCGGGGTATTCGTGGGTCAGCAGGACATATACCACTCCCCGTCCGACGCGGTGACGGGCGACGACGGGCTCGCCGGTTGCCTCGTCGCAGGCGAGCACTTCCGCGCCCGCCAGCTCGACCGCCTCCCGGCACACCGGCGAATGCCGCGGCTGCACGGACGGGCCGTCCTCCGCGGCGAAGCGGTAGACCTTGCCGGCGGTGAGCGGATTGTCCCGAGCACCGAGCACCCGAACCGCGGAAAGCCGCTCGGCCTTGCCCCTGGCGCGCAGACCCAGAAGATCGGCGAAATCGCCGTTTCGCAGGAGGTTCAGCGGCTCCAGGTCGTTGCGCAGAAACTTGCGCGACTCGTTGGTAGTGAGGTGCGGAATGCTGAGGAACAGAGTCCCGCCGCCCTTCACATACTGCGCCATGCGCGGGTAGGTCTGCTCGTCGGCGGTGTTCCACCCCAGCAGCATGAGGAGCCGGAAATCCGACCAGACTTCCGCCGGAGCTTCGATGGGAATCAGCTCGAGCTCGCCGTACGGAGTGCCTGAGTACCACCGTCGCACCCGCTGCGGGCTCTGCACGAGCGTGTGCAGCCAGACCCCGGGGAAGAAAACGTCCAGGTACCGCAGACCGTACTCCGGCGTGGAGGGCCGCCACTCCGGCGTGTTCGCTCCGCAGAAGCGCCAGACCATGGGTGGAATGCCCTGCCGGCGGCTGTCGGCGAGGCCGTCCGCGAGGTCGCAGGCGAACCTGCCCACCAGCAGCGCCTGCTTGACCCGCGGCTGGCCGCGGCGCGGATGGCTGCGCACGAAGCGGTGGAACTCCCGCAGGATCTCCTGCCGGCGGCGCGGGAACCGGTCACCCAGGCTGTACAGCCGCTCGTGGTAGTTCCGGAGCAGGGACTCCTCGTCGTTGACGAAGGAGGAGCCGGTGATGTACGCGAGGTAGATGGAGAGCCACCACATGCGCAGGGTGTCGTCGCCCTCGGGATGCTTGTGGGCGCCCTCGGCGATGTAGGTGCCCCACACCGGCCGCCGATAGGCGCGCGCCGCGCCGCGGGCGTCAGCCAGCAGCAGTACGTTGTGCATCTTGTTGAGCTGCGCCGAGCACAGGTCCGAGCCGGCCGCGTAGGAGTGGCTGTGGCACAGCACCGTGATCATGTCCACGACGCTGGTGGCAGGATCGCGTTCCTTGACCAATGCCAGCAGACCCTTGCGAAAGGCCACATAGGCTTCGTGGGCCGTGCGCATGGTGCGCGCGGCTTCCGGGGTTTCCTGTTTCACCGGAGCGATCTCATAGCCGAACAGCGGGCCGTCGAGCTCGGTGAGCATCCAGCCGGCGAAGAACGGCTCGCCTTCGCGCTTGGCCGCGATAGTCCATCGCGGCGGCACCACGTGAGCCATCATGAAGTGGATGCCCAGTTTCCGGCACAGCCGGGCGAGGGAAGTGGCGTGCTCCTCGTCCCGCACCTTGCGAAACACGCAGTAGTTGCCCAGGCCGGTCTCCGCCAGGAGCTGCAGACAGCGCTCCAGGTACCCCGGCGGGCGCCAAGGCAGCGCGCAGGTCTCCATGCCCACCCGCATGGGAAACGCCTCGGACTCGGAGCCGACGACCTGTGCGATGCTCGCTTCGCTGCTCACGTGGTCCGCGGAGAAGCGAAGCCTGGCGTCGGCCAGGGGCTTTTCGGCCCGCACCCTGAGCCGGTAGTCGCCGGCGCCCAGTTCCTCGGGCAGCTCGGTGAGTGCCCGCAAGCCGTCCGGGAGCTGCGCGCGCACCCCGCGCAGCGTACGCCTGCACAACAGCTCGATCTCGAACTCTTCGCCGAGCCCTACCCAGGATGGGCACCGGCTGATCTCGAGGTCTCGCCGCTCCGTCTCCTCCAGAAAAACCCTTCCCAGCAGGAGGTAGTCGCGCTGCCCGCTGTCGCTCTGCAGCCGCAGCGTGTTGCTCCCGGGCCGGAACAGATCCCGGGGCAGGTCGACGTCGATTTCCTCCATCATCGGATGCCGGTACTGCTCCCAGAAGGGCTGCCAGCCCTCGCTGATGTGATGGTCGTTGAGGGAGACCCGGTACTGCAGGCAGGTGTTCCTGCCAACCTGGTCGACCTGCTCCGGTGGATCCCCGACCCGGTCCGGAACGGCCGCGTTGCAGCGGAAAGTGGCGCGTACGACCCGGCTCACGCCCGGCTCGTCCGCAGTCCAGTCCGGCTGCTGGAACGAGACCTCGGCGCTGCTGCCGGGACCGATCCAGACCCAGTCCGTCCGGTGCCAGCGGTGTACCGGGCCCTGGATGGAATCCGCCTCCATGAAGTTGCGCCAGCGCCCGTCGCCCCGGGCCATGGCGGCGATCTCTTCGGGAGTGTCGAGATTCGGGTCATGCCCATCGAGCATGGCCGTGAGGTCGACATTGCTGTAGCGGAACCCGACGTGCCGGCGGATCTGCCTGCTGGCCGTGATCTCCGCGATGCTGAAGCGCAGCGTGGCGGCCTTGGTGCGGACCTCCACGACCGCCTCCGGCCCGCCTTCCACCTCGAACAGCACCCCGCCGAACCGGTAGCGCGCCGAATCGGCGTGCCAGTGCCAGAACGGCTTGTCAAGGGGAATCTCCTTCTCCCAGCAGGGCGTCGCGGGCCCGTGGAGGCGGAGCAGGGAGCACCGGACGACCCTGCCGCCGGTGACGAACACGCCGCCGTCCCAGCAGTAGTCCTCGTGGTGGAACGGCTGCTGGGCGTACATCATGTAGTAGCCCCAGTGCACTCTCAGGACATGATTCTTGGGCAACGTGGTACGGCTCCTTTGCGCCACTCGCGCTCAGCGCTGGTACGGGTCCGCGGAATCGCGCAGCCCATCTCCCAGGAAATTGAAGCTCAGCACTACCACGATGACGAACAGGCCCGGCAGCAGCAGCCACGGCGTGTGGTACAGCGTGCGTATGCTCTGCGCATCCTGCAGCAGCACCCCCCAGCTCACCGTCGGCGGCCGCAGACCCAGCCCGATGAAACTCAGCGCGGTCTCCCCCAGGATCATCCCGGGTATGGACAGGGTGATGTTGACGATCAGGTAGCTGAGGAACGACGGCAGCAGGTGGCTCACGATGGTCTTGAGCTCGCCGGTGCCGGCGATCCGCGCCGCCATCACGAAGTCCTCCTCGCGGGAGGCGATCAGCTTGCTGCGAACCGTCCGCGCCAGCCCGGGCCAGCTGAACAGGGACAGGATCACGGTGATGCCGAAGTAGATTCTGAGCTGGGGCCATTCCGGCGGCAGCGCCGCGCTCAGGGCCATCCACAGGGGGAGCGTGGGAATCGAGACCAGGAAGTCGATGATGCGCTGGATGGCCATGTCCACGGGCCCGCCGAAGAACCCGGAGATGCCTCCCAGCAGACAGCCGAGGATGAAGCTCAGCGCGACACCGATCAGCCCGATGGAGAGGGAGATCCGCATCGCCGAGATGGTCCGCGACAGCAGGTCGCGCCCCAGTGGGTCGGTACCGAACAGGGCCAGCGTACCTTCGGCGATGCCGATCAGGTGCAGGTCACTCTCGACCAGACCCCACATCTTGTAGCGGTCGCCGCGCACCAGGAACTGGATGGGATACACCTTCTCGCGATCGGCCGTGTAGATCCTGCGCCACGAGACCGGATCCTCGCTCACCTGCAGGCCGTAGACGAAGGGAGCGCGCAGCCTGCCCTGGTCGAAGAATCGGATCCTCTGCGGCGGCGCGTTGATGAGGTCCTCGTTGCGGTTGAAGTTATCCTGGGTCGCGAAGAACTCGGCGAAGAGTGCGATGAGGTACAGGAGGAGCAACAGGCTGCCCCCGCCCATCGCGAAGCGGTGCCGCTTGAGCTTGCGCCACATGAGCTGCCACTGCGATGCCACGAAGAGGGCTTCTGCCGCCGTGGTGTCTGTTTCGTCCCGGTGTTCGGCCGGCAGGGTCTCCTTCACGGCTCAGTTCGTCTTCTCGTAACGGATTCGGGGGTCCACGACGACGAGCAGCATGTCCGAAACGAAGGATCCGATGATGGTCAGGAATGCGAGCACCATCACGGCGCTCCCGGCCAGGTACATGTCCATGCTCATCAGTCCCGACAGGATCAGGGGCCCGATGGTCGGCAGGCTCAGGACGATCTCCACGATGGCGCCGCCGGATACGATCCCCGGAAGCATCCAGCCGATGGTGCTGACGATGGGGTTGATGGCAATCCGTATCGGGTACTTGAAGAGCAGCTTGCGCTCGTCCACGCCCTTGGAGCGGGCGGTCACGACGTAGGGTTTCTTCAGCTCGTCCAGCAGGCACCCCCGCATCACCCGGATCAGCCCCGCGGTGCCGGCCAGGGCCTCGACCACGATGGCAACCACCAGGTGCTTCATCATGTCCAGGACCTTGGCGACGCTCCAATCCGCCAACTGGTATTGGGGCGAGAACAGCCCGCCGGCGCCGAACCCCAGCAGGTTGTGGAGCAGCAGCATGAGCGCCAGGGCCAGCAGGAACCCGGGGGTGGCGATGCCCATGAACCCGACGACCGTGAACGCGTAGTCACCGATGGAGTACTGGTGCGTCGCCGAGTAGATCCCGATGGGGACTGCGATGGCGTACACCAGGGCGGTGGCGAGAAGGTTGATGGCCAGGGTGAGGGGCAGCCGCTCCATGATCAGGTCCGCCACCGGTTGTCCGAACCTGAAGGACCTTCCCAGGTCGCCGTGCAGCATCCGCCACACCCAGCCCAGGTACTGCTGCACCGGCGGCTGGTCCAGGCCGTACAGCCTCTTCAGGGACTCGATCTCGGCCTCTGCCACGACCTGTCCCTGGGCCATGAGCTGTGCGACCCTGATGTCGACGTAGTCGGACGGAGGGAGCTGAATGATGGTGAAGGATACGATCGAAATCACCACCATGAGAATGATCATGTAGATGAAGCGCCTAATAGCGTATCCGACCATCGATCCGGCGTCCCTCCCCGCGAAGTCCAAATTCCGGGCGGCGAAGCGGCCGCCGCCCGGGAAGCGTCATGTTACTGCATCAGGTACATCTGCTCGGGATGGAACGCGGTCATCTGCTTGAGACCGTCTCCCCAGACCCCGACCTCGGGATGGTTCCGGAGCCGGTTGCTGACCAGGATCGGCTTCTTGCCGACCACGGTGCCGATGATCCAGAGATTCTCCGCCTGGGAGCGGAAGATTTCCTTGAGCAGTTCCGTCCGCCGGTCCTCGTCGAAGGTTTGCTGGAGCTCCCCGGCCAGTTCCTGGAGCCGGATGATCTCATTGAAGGGATACATGTCCGGAGAGAATTCCGGGGGCCATTCGCCACCCGAGTTTGCCGGTGGCAGCAGCGGGGTGTCGAAGTAGCGCGCTCCGTCGGTGAAGGCATACCACGAAAGACCGTTGCCGCCGCTGGTGAGCCCGAAGGCGTCGGACTTGTCCACGAGGAGCGCGAACATGTGCGATTCGCCGCTCTGGTGCAGCGGATGGGTAATGCCCCAGTCCTGGACCTTGAAGTTCACCTTGATGCCGATGGCCTTCCAGTCCTCGAGCACCAGCTCCGTGACCTTGTTGACCAAGCCTATTGGCCCGTTGATCACGAGGTATTCGAGTGGACTCCCGTCCGGTCGCAGCCGCCACTCGTTGTTGGCGTCCCACTCCATGCCCATCTCGTCCAGGAGACGATTGGCCTCCGCAACATCTTGCTCGATGTAGGCGTCGCGGAACGACTCGTCGAACCAGGGAGCGCCGGGAAGGGCGGTCGGCTGGCCGATGTCGCCGCGGCCGAAGAACAGGGTCTTGTTGATAGAGTCGCGGTTGATCGCCAGCGACAGCGCGATTCGGAACCGCTTGTCCTGGTTGATGCTCGCGATCACCGGGTCCTTGGGGGTCAGGTTCGGGAAGTACGCGGCGTCGGTCGAACCATCCTGGTCCCACAGCAGGACCCGGTAGTTGCCCGCCTGCGCGCCCTCCTGGTACACGGAGTAGTTCGACAGGTCCGAGCCCTCGCCGTGCCAGTCCGCCTCGCCGGCCAGCATCTTGGCGGTGAGCAACTCCGTGTTCTCGACACTGCTGACCTGGATCTGGTCGATGTACGGGAGCTGGTTGCCGGCCGGGTCGACCTTCCAGTAGTAGGGATTCCGCTCGTACAGCGTGGTGCCGGTTGCCACCTGCTTGGTGATGAACGCGTCCACCGAAGGCATGTCCGGGTTGTTGTAGGGGTCACGGGAGCGGCCCCGTTGTCTCTGATCCCCAAGGAGCTGGGTCCAGTTGTCGAACCCGCCGTCCTTGACCATCGCGTCGAGCTTGCCCTGGTCCGCGTAGTCGGCGTGGAACTGCTTGAGGTAATGGGCCGGAGCGAACAGGTCGCCGTCCAGCAGGGCCATGTAGGAGAGCGCCGGCTGGAAGGGGACCGCAAAGTCCATCCGGACCGTGTGGTCGTCCACCTTGGTCCACTTCATGACCTCGCCGCCCGGCATCAAGCGGTTGTTGATCCGGGACGTGACCTCCTCGTTCAGCAGGAGATCGTCGTACCAGAACATCATGTCGTCCGCGCTGAACGTTGCGCCGTCCGACCATTTCATTCCGCTGCGCAGCGTCACGGTGAGGGACTTGCCGTCCGGCGCGAACACGTGGCTCTTGACCACGTTCGGCACCAGCGTCTTCAGGTCCGCGGCCACGCCAAAGAGCCCCTCGGAGCCCTTCAGGCTGTAGCCTTCTCCGATGCCCACCGTGGCAAGGGCCATGGCGTAGGCGGTCCCGCCGTACTGCCCGATGCCCTCCACCGGGATCACCACTGCGACGTCAGTGGGCAGCCGATCCTCGACGGGGCTCAGGTCCCCCGAGGCCACTCGTGCCGCCAGCATCGGCGACTCCTGGAAGCTCGAGATCATTTCTCCCGAAACCCTCTCGTACTCGTCCAGGTTGTGCTGCTCGGCCAGTCCGGTGGGGGCAGCGAAGGCCACCATGCCTCCCAGCAGACC
>JAKZWC010000319.1:0-7782 GCA_047515735.1 Spirochaetales bacterium
CCATGTCATCCCCTCCAATCAAGTGGCCGCGGTCCGCGAGGAGGTCATGGCAGCGCAGCCGATCATCGATGGCAACATCGCCGCCATCCAGGATCTGAAGTCCGGCAAGACTGGCACTGACATCCCGCCGGTCGAGTTGCGCCCGGTGCGGCGCGCCGGCCATCCGCCCAAGCCGCCCAGCGACCTCGTGTGGATGTCCCTCTACGCGCAGCATCTGGCCAACCCGGTGGTGACGGCGGTGGCCAGGCGCGTACTGGACGACCACCTGCGCATCGCCCAACTGCATCTGCGCATCATCGAAGCCGACCGGCCGGATGGCACGCTGGGCGGGTTCGGTCCCGTGCAGTCTCGCGGGCGGGAGTTTCGCGGGTGGCATACTGACTGGCCGCACGACCTGAGCGCCTACGGAGCCGGCAACTCGCCCCACAACGTGGGCTGCGTGCGGCAGCCGTTTCCCGACGTGCCCATGTGCCTGGTGATGATCTGGTACCTCACCGACGTGGACGCGGAATCGGGCGGCACCTGGGCAGTACCAGGATCGCACCGCGACACGCGCAATCCGCGCGGGCCGGGCGACGGCATATCCATCGTTGCGCCGATCGCCAGCGAGTTGCAGGTCTCGGCGCCGGCGGGATCGGTGTATATCCAGGACTCGCGGTCGTGGCATGCCTCGCCGATGCACAACCCCCGCCATAACCGTGTGGCCGTGGTGAACCGGTGGGCGCCGTGGTGGCTGGCGGTCGACGACTTCGCGCCCGGCGACACCTACAACGTCAACACCGTCTGCCGGCCGCTGTCGCACGCCGAATACCGCGGCCTGCCGGCCGCCCTGCAGCCGCTGGTGCGTCACATGTGCCCCGACGAGCACGACACCCTGCAGCAGCCGGTGCTGGACCGCGCCGCCGCGGCCGGGCGCTGCGCGCAGGAGGCGCGCCAGCGCGCTCGCGAGGATCCCGCCTCGGTGGCTCGGGCCAACGCCCACATACGCGTCCGGATCGATTCCATCGATTCATAAGGGCCCTGGTAAGGCCTGGAGGTGCGCCGGAGGCATTCCGGCTCGCCCGCCAGCGGCTGGTCGGTACCCCGGCGAGGCTGTTCAATATTCGCTTCGAGGAGTTCTACCCCGGCCGGCTGCCCGCGCGGGCGCGGCTGGTAGCCGACCGCAGAGTTCGGGGCACGCTACGAGTACCGGCGCTGGACCATCGACCTGGAGAAAGCGCTGGCAGACCCGGCGGTGGACGCGGTGATCGTGGCCAACCCCAGCGAGCTGCACGCGCGAACGGCGAGGAGCACATCCGGCATCAAGGCGTTGCGATCATCCAGAGTGCGCGACTCTGATCGAGCCTTGGCTCAACCATCACATTCACCGACTATAACCGACTCTTATCGGTAACTTGCCACTCTCTCTGGATCACGCAACGAGAATCGGCTATGTTCCGGGTTGCCATGCCAGGTGGCGTACGGGGAGGGTCAGTTGTCTACCGAATCCTGGGTCTCGGTCGAAGCCGTGGCCGAACACCTCAGCGTCGCAAGGGATTCCATCTATCGCTGGATCAAGCACAAACGGTTGCCGGCGCGCCGTGTCGGCCGGCTGTGGAAATTCAAGTTGTCGCAGATCGACGAGTGGGTCCGCTCCGGCGGAGCGGCGGGCCAAGTGCGCAGACACCAGCCGGTTCCGGAACTATTCCAGGATCGGCTCGATACGATGTTGAGTGCGGCGTTCGAAGTCGAGCCGGTCGAAGACGGCATCGCACATCCGGCCGAACACATTCTCGAAGATGCTTTGCACACCGCTGATCAGCGATCCGTGCTTAGCCGGGTCGGTGCGTTGTGCACGAATACGACGCGGCCCAGCTTTGCAGCGTCTTCCCTCCGATGCTTGGGGCGCCTGCAGAGCCCCGGATCCTCTGTGTGGCGTGCAGGAGTGGTACGCGCTGCGCTCGCGAGCCCCGCGGCGGAACTCCGCGACGCTGCAGTACAGGCGGCGGAGTCGTGGGGCGACCCGCAACTGGTCCAGGTGTTGCGATCACATCGAGAAACGGAGCCGTGGCTCAGCCGCTACGTCCGGGAAGTGATCGAGGATCTGGGAGCTTGAGGCTTGTTTCTGGCTCGCAAGATTACCCGCGCCAAGTGGTTGCAGCGCCCCGAGCTGGCGCAGGGCGAAATCGCGGCGGACGCCGTTACCGCGGACCTTCGCACCAACGGGAATGCTCTCTCTTTCTGGCGCTGCGACACCGGCGCTGAGGATCAGGTGGAAGCCGTCGCTCTCGCCATGGCAGCGTCCGGTGATCGCATCGACAAGCTGGATGTCGTCTGGATCGCGGAGCGGCACTTTGCGGAGGACGGTCAGACCTGGGAAGCCACGGAGGGTCGTACTCCGGTAGCCGAGTTGCGGAGGCGCCACGTCGACCTGCAACGGCTCGACTACGTGCGTCTGGGCAACGTCGCGCGCCACGTTGCCGCCGCCATCGAAAGCGAATGGTGTCTCAGGCTCACCAGACGGAGGGTGAAAATGCTCCTCGTGGCGGCCGTACGGCGGGATGAAGTAGCACTGGACGATCTGGCAGATCGAGTCCGCGACGAGGTCGGCCGCGCTCTTCGCAGCGGCTGACGGCACCGGTCTCCTCCCAGGCGTGGCCAGCGAGGGAGTCTGACGGACGGCGGATCGCGGCGTGGCGAGACAGGTCAAGATCCACTGCCCCGAGCACATGACCTGCGCGCCGAACGACAGGCAGTGCGTCCCGGTATAGGCTCCGGGAACATGAATATCTGCATTATCGGGCACGGGATGATGGGGGTGTGGCACTCGGAGGCGCTGGCGAAGGAGGCGCGCTACTCTTTGGTGGGACGGCGCGCGGAGCCGACCGCCGAGTTCGCGGCGCGCTACGGGTACCGGCGCTGGACCATCGACCTGGAGGAAGCGCTGGCGGACCCGGCGGTGGACGCGGTGATCGTGGCCAACCCCAGCGAGCTGCACGCGCGCACGTCGCTGCAGTGCCTGGCGCACGACAAGCCGACCCTGGTGGAGATCCCGATCGCGATGAGCTATGCGGAGGCCGAGCAGGTGGTGGTCGAAGCGGAGCGCCGCGGGCTCACCCTGGGAGTGGTCCATCCGATGCGCTTCCGCAGGGAGCGCGCGCCGCTGCGCGAGCGGCTGGCGCGCGGCGAGGAGCACATCCGGCATATCCACGGGCGGTTCTTCATTCACCGCCTCAAGAACATCGGCGCCACCGGCTACCACCGGAGCTGGATCGACAACCTGCTGTGGCACCACACCACCCATCTGCTCGACCTGGGGCTGTGGATGCTGGAGGTGGAGGGGGCGCCGGTACGCTCGCTGAGCAGCTTCATGCCGGCGCCCGATCCGCACACCGGTATCCCGATGGAGGTGGTGCTGCTGGTCGAGACCGAGGCCGACCAGAGCCTGCTGTGCTCCGGCTCCTACTACTCCCGCGAGCGCCTCTACGACACGATGATCGTCACCGACCGCGACTCCTACCGGCTGAATATCCTGGAGAGCGCGCTGACCACCGGCACCGGCACTCGGTCGATCGAGAGCGAGCAGGACAACTGCGCGCGCTGCACGGTGGATTTCGTCGCGGCCCTGGAGCAGGGGCGTGCGCCGGCGGTACCGGGCCGGGCGGTGCTGCCCACGATGCGCCTGCTGCAAGACGTCCAGGACCGTTCGGATGCCGTGCACGGGCGCCGATCGCTGCCCGGCCGGCCGCTCGATATCTTGCGGCGGTAGGCAAACAGCGCACAGCTACCGGCTACAGCGCTGCGAAGAAGGCGCGGCCGCGCTTGAACAGCTCGCGCACTTCCTCGCGCTGGCGGTCGCTGCCGTAGCGCAGCTTGTGGCTCACCCAGCGCTCCAGCGCATCGTCGATGCCGGCGATGAAGTAGGCGGCGTCCGGCCTGGCCGCCGGGTTCGGGGCGCCGCAGCGCAGGTAGATGGGGCTGGTGTGGGCGAAGATCTCCTGGGCGTAGCTGTCGCGCACGTGGCTGTAGCAGCGCGCCGCGATCCAGCCGTCGGAGCGCACGGCGATCCGGTCGCGAATGCGCTCCTTGCCGACGCCGGCCGGGCGCAGCCAGCGGCGCACCACCGCGCCGTTGCAGACCAGCTCGATGCGGTCCACCCGGTGATGGCTGGCCAGCTCTTCTTCCACCTCCAGCTCGCGCTCCGGCTGCACCTGCAGGGTATCGCCCGGAGCAGCGCCGTCGGCGCGCAGCAGCAACACCGGACCGTTGGTGATGAAGGTGCGGCCGGCCTTGAGCCCGTCGATCCAGTGATCGTAGTCGAATCCCGCTCCGCCGAGGTCGACGTAGACGCGGTTGTTGGAGCACACGAACCAGTCGGAGCCGGTGCTGGCCGGCAACGGGATGCCGCAGTTGAGCAGCCGGTACCAGATCTCGTACTCCGGGTCCATCCAGAACGGGTCGAACAGGTTGAAGCCGTCCAGCTTGCCCAGCGCGGCGGCGACCGGCGCCTCCAGGCCGCGCCCGTTGTGGCACCAGAGGACGATGCCGTCCTGCGCCCGCGCCTCGTCGCAGGCATGGCAGATCGGCGGGTAGTCGGGGTCCAGGCTGTCCACCAGCATGCCGCGGCTGACTGGCTCCACCAGGTTGCGGATGCGCAGGAACATGACGTGCCCGTAGCCCATGCCGTGGCCGCTGTCGCCCTGCCTGCCGTGGAAGTTGTGGCGGTTCTCCTCGCCGATGTCGACCACGTGATGGGCGGTGCTGAGATCGGTCATCACCCCGATCGGGAAGTGGTTGCTGGCGTACTCCAGGTCCCAGCGCCGCAGTACGCTGACCACGGTCACCGAGAAGTCGTGCACGTGCCCCTCCAGCTCCAGCCGGCGGTCGCGTTGCTGCTCCTTCTCATCGTAGTGGATGTGGGTGTTGCCGGGATACCAGCCGCGCTCGGTGAGGTGGGTCCAGCGCTGCAGCGGCAGTTCCAGGTCGACGCTCTGGGTCTCGGTGACGGTGAGGTTGCGTTCCAGCGGCACGTACTCGGTGCCGCGCTCGACCAGCACCCGCACCCCGCCGGTCGGCACCGACACCTCGAAGCTGCCGGCGCAGTAGAACGCCGGGGTGCCGGGGCCCACCTTGAGCACCGTGCCCTCGGGATGGACGAACCTGCCGTCCGCTGACAGCACGTGCACCGTGCACGCCGCGGGCTCACCGCTGGTGGCGTCGGTTATCACTCCTCTGATCGTGGCCATCGGCTCCTCCTGCGAAGTCCTTAGAGTGGCGTCACCACGGCGGCTGTCAAGCCGGGCACAGAGCGCACTTGGCGCAGGCAGGTCAGGTGCGGGCGGGCGCGGGTTGCGACGCACCCTTGGCGCCGGCCGCGGGCGGATCGGTGAGGCGCGCGAAGCCTGCACGCGCCACGCCGCCGTCGAGCCGCTCATTCACGTCGTCGGCGCGCAGGGCGGCGGCGATCTCGGCGAACACCGGGTCCATGGCCGCTTCGTACTCGTCGATCACGGCCTCGGTGTGCGGCAGCGAAACGAACATGCCGTCGCCGGCCAGGAAGCCGCGCTGCAGCATCAGCCGGACGTAGAGCGTCTGCAACGCGGCCGCCTGCGCATGCTCGAAGCGCACGTGCGGGTGCTCGTCGATGTCGCCGTCGCGGGCCAGCGGCACGCCGTGGTGCGCCGAGGTGCGCAGCACCGCCGCCAGGTAGCGGCGGCCGATGCGGGCGCAGTGCGCCGGCAGGTCGATGCGCCGCATCTTGAGCAACACCGCCTTGGCCGCGGCGAAGCCCACGCCTTCGGTCCAGTAGGTGCTGCTGATGAACGAGCGGTGGGCGCCCTCCATCGCGGCGCGGGTGCCGATCACCGCCGCCATCGGATGGCCGTTGCCGAGCGACTTGGCGAAGATCGCCAGATCCGGCGTCGCGCCGTAGCGCAGATGGGCGCCGCCGCGCGCCAGCCGCCAGCCGAGCGACACCTCGTCGAACACCAATAGCGCGCCCACGCGCCGCGTCTCCGTCCGGATGTGCTCCAGGAAGCCGGGCGGCGGGTGATGGCGGCGGCACGGCTCCATGACCACCGCGGCCAGCCGCTCGCCGTGGTCGGCGACGATGCGGTCGAAGGCGGCCGCGTCGCCGTAGTGGAAGGTGAGGCTGGTGCCGCGCAGCTCCGGCGGCACGCCGGCCGGATCCAGTCCGGGCAGCAGGTGCTCGTCGAGCGCGTCGCCGGCGCCGAGGTTGGCGGCCAGGTACCAGTCGTGCCAGCCGTGGTAACCGCAGATCGCCAGCAGCGAACGTCCCGTGGCGGCGCGCGCGATGCGCGCCCCGATCGCGCAGATCTCCCCGCCCGAGCGCGCGAAGCGAACCTGTTCCGCCCACGGGTGCAGCGCGCACAGCAGCTCGGCCACCTCCGGCTCCTCGCGCGAGTTGAGCATCGAGTAGCTGCCCAGCGCCACCCGCCGCAGCACCGCGCGGGTCACGTCGGGGTCGCGGTAGCCCAGCGCCGCGGCGCCGATGCCGTGGTGGCCTACGTCGCGGAAGCGCCGCCCCGCTTCGTCCCACACGTCGATGCCGCGTGCTTCGCGGAAGTAGGGCGGCCAGACCCCCGGGGCGTGGCGGTCGGGGTGCTTCGACAGGAGCTGGGTGCCGCCGGGGATCAATTCCCGGGCGCGGCTGAACAGGCGCTGGCCCTGCTCCGCATCCTCCTCCAGGAAGCCGAGCAGGCGCATGGTGTTGTCGTGGAAGATGTCCTGCAGGTCCCTCTGATCGAGGTTCATCAGATCGGCGGCAGTCAACAGGGCGCGGATCCCCTCCAGACCGACCTGTACCGGCTCCGCGTCGGGAAAGTCCCACTGCTCGACGCGATCGGTTACCACCCAGGCGAAGCCGTTGCCCATGGTGATGGCCCGGCCGCGCTGCTGTGAGATCGGGTAGTCGGTGCCGAACAGCAGGCGGCGGGGACCGAACGCGCGCAGCACCGCCACCAGCGCCTCCGGCTCACAAATCGCGGAGGTGTCGAACCAGACGTTGTCCAGGCCGGCCAGCGCGGCGATGCCGGCGCCGGTGTGGGGTGCATGGAAGCCGCGCGCCGCGTGCGCCAGGATCAGCCGGGCGTTGGGATAGCGTTGGCAGTGGTCCCGCACCTCGCGTTGGTTGTCCGCATCGGCCAGTGCGGCGTCGCGCATCAGGTGCAGGGTGATGAACCAGCCGCGCTCGTGCGCCTGCTGCCACACCCACTCGGGCAGGAAGCGTGACGGCGCCGCCTGCCGCGGGTCGCCGGGGCCGGTGGCGTAACACCAGTAGACCTTGAAACCGCCAATCTGGGGCTCGGCCAGCGCATCGACTCCATCCGGAGAGCACCGCGGCGTGGCCAGCAGAGCGGCGCGGATGTTGTCGTAGCCGCGGGTGGCTTCGACCACGAAGCGGTTTACCGCGCCGGGGCTGGCGGAGGGGTGGGGGAAGGGCAGCAGCAGCCCTCCGGCCAGCCGCTCCGCGCCGCCGACGATGGTCGCGGTGTGCGCCCGCCACTCGGCCACGCCGCTGTCGGCCGGGCCGGGCGGCTGCATGAAAGCCGGGACCGGATCCATGTGAGCGGTTCGATAGAGGTGCGCGTGGGCGTCGGCGATGTGCTCGGGAAGCCGGTCGACCAGCGCGGCCAGCAGCGACCGGTCGGCCTCCGTCTGGCGCCAGCCGTGCGGCGCGGGTGGGCTTTGCATACGCTATCTCACGCCCGAAACGGAGACGCCGTCAACGGTGACGGGAGGTTGCCGGCGTTGACCGGGGAAGCCGGGCACATCGACCGTGGC
>JAKZWC010000320.1:0-3045 GCA_047515735.1 Spirochaetales bacterium
TCCAGGTCGGCGACACCTACTACGCCTACTCCGCCGGCGACAACCTGGAGCTGGTCAAGTCGACCGACCTGGTGAACTGGCGCTACGTCGGCCCGCTGCTGCAGCACGACCTGCCCGACGTCGCCGCGGGCGAGGACACCTCCTGCGCCAACCTGTACCCGCTCGGCGACAGGTGGATGCTGCTGTGCATCAGCCACCAGATCGGCTGCCGCTACTACCTCGGCGACTGGGATGCACAGGCGGAGCAGTTCGTGCCGCAGATCCACGAGCGCATGAACTGGCGGCGCGCCGACCAGTCGCTCACCGAGCCGGGCTACCGCGACTTCTTCGCCCCGGAGAGCGTGCTCACTCCCGACGGCCGCCGCGTGATGTGGGCCTGGCTGTGCACCGCCGACCCGGCGATCGACCGGAAGTCGGTGCAGTCGCTGCCGCGTGAGCTGAGCCTGCGCGCCGACGGCACCCTGCGCATCGAGCCGCTGCGCGAGCTAAAGACGCTGCGCTACGACCCGGTGACACTGCACGATGTGGTGGTACCACCACTCGGCGCACGCCCCGCCGCCGGGCAACCCTCCTATGCCCGCACCAGTATCGCCGAGCCGGAGGGCGACGCGTTCGAGGTGCGCGTCACGGTCGACCGGGCCGAGGCCGAACGCCACCGCTTCGGCGTGCTGCTGTTTGCCGACGACGACCACGAGGGACTGCCGGTGCTGCTCCGGCCGGAGACCGGCACCATCTGCGCCGGCGCCACCGAGGCGCCGTTCGCGGTGGCCGACCTGCCGCCGGGAGAAGACCTGGAGCTGCGCATCTTCGTCGACAAGTACCTGGTGGAGGTGTTCGTCAACGGCCGCCAGGCGCTGCTGACCGTGTTCACCGCCTACCGCGACGCCGGCAGCGAGCTGCGCGCCTACCTGTTCGGGAGCCGCGGACGCACCCCGCCCCTGACCCTGCGCACGGTGGAGATCTGGAAGCTCAGACCCACCAACCAGGGGTTCTTCGAGGCGCGCGCGAACCGCATCTGGGAGCCCGACACCCAGTAGTCCGGGTAGTCCGCGGGGTTGCCGACCCGGGCAGGATCACCTACCGTCTGTAGCCCCTGCGAACGCGCCGAGCTGGAACGCTCGTTCGGCTGTGTCGTGGGCTGGACCCACGTCGTCCGGAAAGGAGGAACCGGTCCCAGGCCGGTCCCGTGACCGTACCCATCGCTCAGGGGACCAGGCGGCGCCGTCGCGAGCGCAATTGCCATGGCAGTCTGGCATCAATTGTTCAATCACAAGAACGACTGGATTCAGAATCCCGACCGCCCCACCATCTCCGCCTGGATGATGACCGTGGGACCGCCTGGGGCGAAGTCGGCATCAAGATCGCCATCAACGCCTCGGAGCGCTCGCTGTTCGTCACCGCCACGCGCGCCAACGAGCACGACATCGGGATCTGGGGCATGGACCGCCACGCACCGGTGATCGCCGACATGTACTGGCTGGTGCCGCGCAGCCCCGGCTACGGCATCTGGGCCAACGAGTACGCCAAGTGGTACGGCAGCGGCGGCACCTCAGGCGAGGAGCCCACCGGCGATCTGCGCCGGGTGTACGATCTGTGGGACACGGTAAAGATTACCGTGGATCCGGACGAACGCGACCGGCTCATGAACGAGATCATCGCCCTGCACGCCAAGAACATCTGGTTGGTGGGAACCGTCGGTGAGAACCCGTCGCTGGTGATCGCCAAGAACAACTTCCGCAACGTTCCCGAACGGCTGGTGAGCGACAACGGACTGATGACGCCGGGGAACGCCGAGCCCGAGCAGTTCTTCATCCGTAAGTAGGGCCTGATCCGTAACCGCGGAGACGGGAGAGGAGCCACCCCTCCTCCTCCGTTTCCGATTTCTGGAGGCGCGTAACATGTCCAACCCGGCTGCTGAGCTGTTCTTCGAGAAGATCTCCCACTACGACCGGCCGCAGGAGCCGGTAACCTGCGGGATACCGTTTCCCCGCGGCGCCATGTCCCAGGTAGAGCAGTTCGCCCTGCACGACGGTGCGGCGGAGGTGTACTGCCAGAAGTCGGTGACCGGGCGCTGGGATGACGGCAGCATCCGCTGGCTGCTGGTGCACTGCCTGCTGGATCTGCCCGGGGGCAGCGGCAAGTCGTTTCGCTTCACCGTCGAGGACCAGGCGCGCGACCCGGTTGCCCCTCCGGCGGCGCTGACCCTGGCGGACGGGGACGAGGCAGTGCTCCTCGACACCGGGCCGCTGCAGGTGGCGGTGGGGAAGCACGGGGGCGATCTCATCAGGTCGGCTGCCCTGCACGGGGAGCCGCTGTGGGACGCTGGTTCCTTTCCCGGGTTCCTGGTAGTCGATGAGAACGGCGACTCCTTTGCCACCGCAGCGGATGCGGCCGCACTGGTCGCGGTCGAGGAGCACGGGCCGCTGCGCGCGACGCTCAGCATATCCGGCAAGCATCGCCGCGGCGCGGACGACTTCCTGGACTACGTCATCCGCATCCACGCCTGGGCCGGGAAGTCCTGCCTCGCCGTGCAGTACCAGTTCATCAACCGCGAGGAGCGCCCGCAGGTCGCGGTCCGGGAGATCCACCTCAAGGGCCGGCTGTCCGCGGCCGGCGGCGCCGTGAGCCTGACCTCCGGGCAGGGGATCTACCGCACCCTCAAGGTGGCCAGCGAGTGCGAGGTGGAGATCGACGTGGACGCGGCGAGGATGCTGCGCGATCCGTCGGAGCATCAGGACGAGTCCTTCTTCGGTGACTTCTGGGTCGACTGGAACGGACCGCGCGGCGGCGTGACCCTCACTATCCGCCAGGCGCAGCAGAACTTCCCGAAGCGGCTGCGGGCCACGCCGGACGCGCTGGAGGCGCTCCTCTACCCGCGCGGCGAGCACGACCTGGTCCTGCACCAGGGGATGGCGAAGACCCACGAGCTGCAGTTCCACGCTCCGGACCGGGACGTGGACGAGATCTCGCGCCGCAGCCTGCAGTTCCAGCTCCCCGATCATCCCGCCCTGACGAGCGACTGGTATCGCGAGGCCGGCGTCTGGG
>JAKZWC010000321.1:0-3236 GCA_047515735.1 Spirochaetales bacterium
ACGGGAAGCTGGCCGAACGGCTGGACTCGATCGCCGCCGCGGCCGGGACCGGAGGCAATGTACTCTACTACCTGGCAACGCCCCCGAGCCTTTTCGGACCGATCGCCGGCGGCCTGGCCGGAGCCGGGATGGCGGCGGAGCGGGATGGTGCATGGCGTCGACTGATCGTGGAGAAGCCGTTCGGATACGACCTGGAGTCGGCGCGCGCGCTGAACGAGCGGTTGCACAACTGGTTCACGGAACGGCAGCTCTACCGTATCGACCACTACCTGGGCAAGGAGACCGTGCAGAACGTCCTGGTTCTGCGCTTCGCCAACGAGGTGTGGGAACCGCTGTGGAATCGCGCCACGATCGACCGGGTGGAGATCACCGCCGCCGAGCAGGTAGGGGTCGAGGGACGAGGCGGCTACTACGACGAGTCGGGTGCGCTGCGCGACATGGTGCAGAATCACCTGCTGCAGGTGGTGGGACTGATCGCCATGGAGCCGCCGGCGCACTTCCTGCCCAGCGCGGTGCGCAACGAGACGGTGAAGGTATTCGACTCCCTGCGCCCGCTCGCGCTGTCACAGGTGGCCGCGCAGGTGGTGCGCGGCCAATATACCGGCTCGGTGATCACCGGCGGCACCATGGCCGGCTACCGCGAGGAGCCGGGCGTGCCTCCCGACTCGCGCACCGAGACCTACGTGGCTTTGCGTTTCTACATCGATAACCGGCGCTGGGCCGGGGTCCCGTTCCTGGTGCGCACCGGCAAGCGCCTGCCGGCACGCGTCACCGAGGTGGTGATCCACTTCAAGCAGGTGCCGCATCACCTGTTCGGCACCCCGCCGGCGGAGCTGATTGCCGGTGAGGCGTACCCTACGAGCCCGCCGCGCGACACGGTGTCGGCGGCGGCCGCCGCCGCCAGCAAGTTGATCATCCGCATCCAGCCCGACGAGGCGATCCAGCTCCGCTGCAACGTCAAGCTGCCGGGCGCCGGATTCGACGTGCGCCAAGTGGGGCTGGATTTTCGCTATGCCGACCTGGCCGACACCTACCTCCCGGAAGCCTACGAACGGCTGCTTCTCGACGGCATCATGGGCGACGCGACCCTGTATGCCCGCGCCGACGCCATCGAGTCGTGCTGGCAGTTCGTGCAGCCGATCCTGACCGCCTGGAGGGAGCAGCCCGGAATTCCCCTGCACGGCTATCCCGCCGGAAGCTGGGGCCCCGCCGCCGCCTCCAGCCTGTTCTGGCGCCCCGGCTACGGCTGGCGCACCCCCATGCCCTCCCTCACCGATCCCGGCGGCCGCGTCGACCTGTAACCCGCTCAGTGCTCCAGATACTCCGCATACTAATAGCAAGAAAGCTATAATGAAGACAGCAATCTGTCGTGTGGACCGTGGAGACCTTGAATCCGGCCGTGGACAAGGAGCTTGAGATACTGCCGGCCGATGTGCGCGCTCGGTTCGTGCGGATCAGCAGGCTGATCGCTGAGGTTGGGCTTGAGCATGTTGGCGCGCCGTACATCAGGCACCTGACGGGACCACTCTGGGAAATGCGCATGAGAGGCCGGGATGCCATCTCCCGTGCGCTCTACGTCACTGTGCGCGACAAACGAGTCGTAGTGGTTCGGGTCTTCGTCAAGAAGACTCAGAAGACGCCGCGGCAGGAGATCGAGTTGGCTCTACGAAGGGCGAAGGAGGTGTTGTAGTGAACGGGAAGACTGCAAGAGAGGGTGGGAGTACGGTGGATAATCTGCACCGGAAGTGGAGCAGCGACCCGGAATACCGCACTGCCTATGACGAACTAGGGCCGGAATTCGATCTGGCCCGGTCGATAATACTGTCCCGCACCGGTGCCGGACTCACGCAGGCGCAACTCGCCACGCGAATGAACACCACGCAGTCAGTCATTGCACGATTGGAGGCCGGGCGCACGTATCCATCGATCAAAACGTTGACGCGTGTTGCAAAAGCAACGGGTACTCGGCTCAAGATCAGCTTCGAGCCACAACCGACCGACCCGGCCTGAATTGCGGGCCAGCCGGCCGAGGTACGGCTACCGGTTACCCGGGAATCAACTTACTCAGCGCCAGTCGGTCCAGGAGTGGCGGGCCTCGTAGCCGATCGCGGCGCGCGCCTTGGCTTTTCCATATCTCGAAATCATACTCGTGCTCGCCCGTCGAGTCTCGCCGGGCCTGTGGGCGAGGTGATCGCTCTGTGGCTCCAGATCCAGCCTGCGTCTCTCGGCGACGAAGTCGGAGTAGGCCATCAGCCTCCGGCGCGCCGCCTCGGCGATCATCGGCTGGCGCGCCCCCGCCCCCGGGGGGCCTCCCACGCTTCTTCCGCATTGCCGTGCTCGATGCACCCGCCCCTCGGTCACTGGAGCGGCACTTCCACCATCACTACGGAAGCCGGGGGCAATTCAATCGGTGACAGAGGTGCCGCGGGCACTTCGGACCACACCGCGCGCACCCGATCCGGGGCCTCGAAGGTGTTGTGGTCGTGCGGGTCTGCAGCCTGCAACACCGCCTTCTTCGCCGAGTCGCCAAACGCGGCCCCGCCGTGCAGCCCAAGCCGGACCTCAGCCGGGTCCCCGTACCTCAGGTTCGCAAACGTGATGGTCAGGGCGCGGCCGCGGAGCGACGCCGAGCAGGAAAGCGACGGGACCTCCGCCGAGTTTCCGTTCTCGTCCGTGTACTCGATGTCCTCGGCAAAGCAGAGGGTCCTCACCGCGGCGGCGCCCTGGTGGCCTTTGAACATATGGTACACGTCATAGTTGGGCGTTCTTATGCACCGCTCGCCTTCGGCGAGGAAGAGCGAGTGGAGATTGTTCACGAGCTGGGCGATGTTGGTCATGACGACCTTGTCACAGTGATTGTTGAGGATGTTGAGAGTGAGCGCGGCCACGATGGCGTCCCGCATCGTGCTTTGTTGCTCGAAGAGGTTGCCTCCTCTTGACGGCCCTGATCCATCGGGATGCCAGCATCCCCACTCATCGATGATGAGCCCGATAGCCCGCTCGGGATCGTGGACGTCCATGGCGGACCGTTGTTGTACCACCAGCCTCTCCATCAGCGCCGCCTTGGCGAGGAGCTGGTACCACTGGTCGGTATCGAACTGAAGGGCGCCACCGGCAGTGCCGCAGTAGTAGTGGGCGGCAAAACCCTGAAAGAACGCGGGAAGGTCCTCGATTCTGTCTCGCATCTTTTCGAAGAATCGAATCGTCCAGTCCAGGTCGTTGCCGTTCGGGCCGCA
>JAKZWC010000322.1:0-4888 GCA_047515735.1 Spirochaetales bacterium
CGTGGGCGCGGCGCGCCCGTAGCTGCAGGTCGCGGCGCCGCTGCCGGCGCCGCTCGGGTGACTGGTCACCGAGCATCGGCACCGCCCCGGCGAGGCGCGGCGGCACGTCGATCACATCTTCCAGATTGAGTGCCTCGCCGCCGGGGCGGTAACCCCAGGCGATGTTCAACTGCAGGGTATTGAACCCCAGCTCCTTGAGGCGCGCGATGTTCGCCTCGCTCCATTCCACCTCGGGCTGGGGTGGGCACCCCAGGAAGCCGATGCGATGGGCGAACCCCGCCGGCGAGCTACGGTTCACCCTGCGCGGCGCCCCAGCGGGCCGCCCGGTGGATGGTTGGGCCACCCGTTGCGCGGCCCTGCGGGACGATGCCAACGGGCGACCCTGTTTTAGGGCGCTTAGTCGATCATGCCGAGGGCGCGGTACTGGCTCTCCGCCTCCGCCAGCAGGGCGTCGCCGCCGCCCCGGCGCCACTCCGCCACGTAGTCATCCCACTCCTCGAAGCTGCGCTGGCCGGTCACGAACAGGATATCGTTGCGGCTCACCAGGTCCTTGAGGTTGGTGACCGTCTTGGGATCCAGATTGAGCAGCAGGTCGGTGCGCTCGTAGTAGTTGGCTGCGTTGGCGTTGGCCGCGGCCTGCATCTCCTGGCGCAGGCTGTGGGTGCGCTCCGCGAGCTGGTCCGCGAAGGTCGGCACGGGGGTGGCGTTGTACAGGCTGCCCACCGTGTTATTGCGCCGCCAGTCGTACAGGGCGGTCCAGCCCGGGTTCTCGCGGCGCGGGTCGACGCTGCCCGCTTCGAGGGTCCAGCGCTCACCCGGCGTGCCGTGGAAGTTGTACCCCGGCAATACCGCGTAGCCGCCCTCGGTGAGGTAGTAGCCGCGATTCGGGTACTGCATGTTGTCGAGGAAGTGCATGACCCGCTTCAGCTTCACCTCGTCGTCGCCCGCCTTGGTCGAGATCGCCCAGTAGGCGCCGGGATAGGTCCACCACATCCGCTCGCGCGCTGCGTCGCCCATCGGCCCGACGGCATTCATCAGCGGCACCCAAGTCCACCACCCCAGGGTGGAGCCGTCGTTGCCGTTGGCCGCCTCCGACTCGGCGATGAGCGCCGTGACCGGATACACCACCGCGCCGATCCTGCCGGTGAGCAGGTTGTTCTTCTGCTGGTTCCAATCCTGGGTGTACCAGTCGGGGTCGATCACCTGCGCGTCGACGATCTCCTTGACGGACTCCAGCATCTGGCGCTGCGCCCCGTTCACCATCGGATGGCTCACCGCGCCATCCTCCAGCCCGAACTTGGTATTGTTGCCGAACAGCACGGCGAACATGGTCATCGCCCGGCCGGGGCCGGTCTTGCCGCCGTTGGAGGTGGTGCCCCAGGTGTCGTCCTTGCCGTTGCCGTCGGGATCGTTGAAGGTGAACTGCTTCAGCACCTCCAGAAACTCGCGGTCGTTGGTGGGCATCTCCAGACTCAGATTGGCCAGCCAATCGTGGCGGATGCAGAAGTACCAGATGTCGTCGGCGTTCTCCGGCCCCTTGGGGATGAACTGCAGCACCCCGTCCTTGGTTACCGAGATACGCGCGAAGCTGCCGATCGACTGCTTCAGGGTAGGACCATACTTGTCGAGGATCGGGTCGTAGTCGGTGAGAAAGAACCCCTGGTCGACCAGTTTCTGCACGTTGGCCTTGTCGCCGGAGTTGAACAGCAGGTCCGGAACATCGTCGGCCGCGGCCCGCAAGGTGAGCTTGCTGATCAGGTCGGGGTTACTCAGGAACTGGACCGTGAGGGTGATGTTGAGCTCTTCCTCGAACATCTTGCGGATCGGGTCATCTTCGGGATCGGGCTGCGCCAGCCAGCCCACCGACCAGAACTCGACATCCACCTGCTGGCTCAGGTCGTCGTAGGCGTAGGCATCCGCCGCCGCCGGGGTGATGGCGGTGGGCGAGGGAATCCACGCCGCCTGCGCCACCGGTGCGACCTCCGCGCCCGCAGCCGACTCCTGCGCGGCCGAATCCGCCGTGCCGCCGGCAAACGCCGCGGTCCCGGTCATTCCCACCATGGCGATGCACGCCATCCACAGTAATTTCATGTGCTCACTCCTCAACTCGCCATACTAGCCCTTCACGGCGCCGAGGTACATGCCCTTGGTGAAGTACTTCTGCAGGAACGGGTAGACACACAGGATCGGCAGCGTGGTCACCACGATGATCGACATCTTCAACGAGTCGGCGTCCAGGCGCACCGCATCCGGAATCGCCGCCAGGTCCTCCTGGGCGAGCCCCGACTGCAGGCTCAGCACGCCGTTGATCACGTTGCGCAGCACCAGTTGCAGCGGGTACAGGGGCGCTTGGTCGACGTAGATCAGGGCGTCGAACCAGGCGTTCCAATGCCCGACGGCGGTAAACAGGCCGATGGCAGCCAGCGCCGGCGCCGCCATCGGCACGCTGATGCGCACCAGCACCGTCCACTCGCCGGCCCCGTCCATGAACGCGGAGTCGTTGATCTCCCCGGGGATGTTCTGCATGAACTGCTTGATGATCAGCAGCGCCCAGCCATTCACCATCATCGGGATGACCAGCGCCCAGATGCTGTTCAGCATGCCCAACCGCCGCACCACCAGAAAGGTGGGGATCATTCCTCCCGGGAAGATGATAGTGATCAAGATGAGCACGATGAAGAGCTTCCGGCCCGGCAGCTCCGGCCGCGCCGCCACGTAGGCGCCCACGGTGGTCACCACCAGGCACAGCAGGGTGCCCAGCAGCGTGCGCGTCACGCTCACCAGGAATGCCTGCAGCACGATGGAGGAGCGGTTCCACAGCATCTCGTAACCGTAGAAGGTGGGCCGCTGGGGGATGATCACGAAGCCGCCGCGCTGCATCAGCTCGTACTGGCTGGTGACCGACATGCTGACCACCCAGATCAGGGGGAACACCATCACGACGGTACACGTCAGGATGATGGTCGAGGCGACGAGCTGGTAGCTGCGCTCACCCAGCGAATGGACCGCCATCGGCCTACCCGCCTACCACAGCCCGCGGCCGGCGTAACGCCGCGCCAGATGGTTGGCCACGATGATCAGCACCATGCCGAAGATCGACTGGAACAGGCCCACCGCGGTGGCGAAGCTGTACTCCATGTTCACCAACCCGTGGCGGTAGACCCAGGTGTCGATGATATCTCCCACCCGCATGGTGGGGCCCGACAGGAACAGCAGAATCTGCTCCCCCCCGGCGTGGAGAATGAACCCAAGGGCGATCATCAGCAGGAAGATGATCACGTCCTGAATCGAGGGGAGGGTGATGTGGAGCAGCCGCTTGATCGGCCCGGCGCCGTCGATGGCCGCCGCCTCGTAGAGCTGCGGATCGATGGAGCTCAAGGCCGCGAGATAGATGATCGTCCCCCACCCCAGCTCCTTGAACAGCGCCGTGCCGATGATCAGCGGCCGAAACCAGAGCGGGGAGGTGAGAAAGTCGATGCGCTGGCCGCCCAGGGAGACCACCAGCTTGTTGATCATGCCGGAGCCGGGAGCGAAGATCGAATACGCCAGCCCATAGATGATCACCCAGGAAAAGAAGTGGGGAATGTAGATCAAGGTCTGAGCAATCCTGCGGAACCGCTTCGACCACAGGTCGTGCAGCAGGATCGCCAGGATGAGGGGTGGAAAGAAGCCGAATACCAGGCGCAGCAGGCTGATCTCGACGGTATTGCTGAGCACCACCAGGAAGTCGGTGGTGTTGAACACCTGCACGAAGTTGCGCAGGCCCACCCACCTGCTGCCGAATATCCCGCGGCCGAGCTGATAATCCTTCAGCGCCACCACGAACTGCAGCAGCATCGGCCAGTACTTGAGGACCACGAAACACGCCAGCACCGGCAGCGCCATGGCGTACAGCGCCCGCAGCCGCACCATGGTGCGCCACAGCCGCGGAGGTTGTCGGGTTACCGACAAGCTTCGGGAGCGGTCAGGATGGGCGAGACGCGGAGCCGGAGGCGAGGGGTCTTGGGCGTTGGCCCGGCGTTGCTCTGGGGCTGCCGAGCCGAACCGCAAGGACATGTCAGGTGGAGGGGATCCAGGTGCGCCAGTCGATGGTGCAGATCAGCTCGTGGGTGCGGGGATTCAAGTGGGTGGCCAGCCAGCCGGGCGGATCCTGGCGAAACGTGGCGAGCACCTGGGCTGCCTCCTCCGCGTACCCCTGGTTGGCCGCGTCCTGCTCCAGCAGCCGTTCCAGGCGCCCCACCACCTTGCGCCACTGCTCGCCATCGTGCTGCACCATGCGGGCGTTATGCGCCGCCAGGGTTTCCAGGAAGTGCAGCGAGGTGCCGCGCAGGGCGCGCGCGGTGGCCTTCAGTTCGTTCTGCTGCGCCTGCAGCTCGCCCGCCTTCGCCGCGGCATGGCCGATCGCCTCGGAGTAGTCGGCGGCCGCCTGATAGTAGGAGTTCGCCGCCGCGCCCAAGCGCAGCCCGGCATCCTCGAACAGCCACGGATGCGCCTTGTGCTCATGGGTGAGCATGAAGTTGGCGCGCCGGTTGCTCTCCCAGATCGGCGTGTTCCAGTGGGCGTTGGGAATGGTGATCGGCTCCCAGTCGTGTGAGCCGTCGTGATCCTTGGACAACCCCATGGGGCCGATCAGATAGGTGATGTCCCAGGGGAACGACTCGACGCCCTGAGCGACGTGTTCCCAGGCGGCGACCAGGGCGGGGGCCGCTTCCGAGCCGTAGGGTGCGGCCACCTGGCGCAGGAGCTGCTCCAGCGACGCTTCGGGGGAGCGCAGGCACGCCCCCAGCATGGCGGCGTTCACCGACAACTGCGACGGCGGCAGGCCGAAGTACTCCTTGATACCGACCACCCCGGGGATCCGTTTCCATCCCTCGAGCTGCTCATACAC
>JAKZWC010000323.1:0-8536 GCA_047515735.1 Spirochaetales bacterium
GCGAACTCGCTGAGCCCCTCGATCAGGCCGACGAAGATGTCGACCAACCCCATCGCGAAGCCTTTGGTGCGTAGACTCCTGAAGCGCAGGAATTGCCCGATATAGCCGACGCCGCGGCTCCAGAAGCCGAATACCTGCACCAGGAACATGGTGATCAGAGCCAGGGTCAAGGTCAGGTTGAGGTCGCTGCTCGGGGCGCGCAGCAACGGCACGATAGTGAAATGCGCCTCCTGCACGCCCTGGTCGGCGTCGCCGCCGTGCGCGGCATGGTCGGCCAGCACCTGCTCGGGGCTGCCGCGCAGGAATAGGATGTCATCCGCCGCCAGCGCACCGTGATCGCTGGCATGAATGATGCCGATACTGCCGAGCGCCGGGCTCAGGATCCCGAACCAGTTCGACACCAGCAGAAAGATGAATATGGTGGAGCAGATCGGGAAGAAGCGCGGCGCCCAGGTACGCGTCGCCGTCTGGTTGACCAGATTGTCCAGCGCTTCGATCAGTGCCTCGATCACGTTCTGCAGCCCGCCGGGCCGCAGCTTCAGATTGCGCCCGACGAAAAATGCGACCAGCACGATTACCGCACTGAGAATGAACGACGTGAGCAGCGCGTTGGTTACCCGCCCGAGACCGATATCCTCGGCGACCACCTCGATTGCAGCCTGCGGCACCCGCAGCACCGTGTTCCCGACCACGATCACGGCGACCGCGAGCAGGATCAGCAGGGCAATCTTCATCGATCGCTAGGATCCGCCTTCGGTGGCGGCGGCGGCTCCTTGCGTATCGCCGGCCGCAGCGTCCGCAACGGGCGGCTGGTCGCTCTCCGTCGCCTCCCCGGCGGCTGCGGCCGGCGCGGCAGCGGCCTCGCCGGCGGTACCACCCTGGTCGTCCGTGGCCGCCGCCGGGGCAGCGTCGGCCGCCGGAGTCTGCTCCTGGGTGAGGAGCTCCGGTACCGGCGTCTGCACCCACCAGTCGGTGCGTTCGATGCCGCGCATGCGCTCGGCACGGGCCCGGCCGATGACGTTGCCGGAGTCCGGGGTGCGGTTCATCCAGGCGAGGGCAAACGCCGCCACCAGAAAGATCACCGCCAGTACGGCGGTTACCCGGGTCAGCACGTTGCCGGTGCGGGCGCCGAACGGAGTGCCGCCGCCACCGCCGAACATGGAGCCGATACCACCGCCCTGATCGTCCTGGATCAACACCACGGCCATCAGCAACAGCGCGCTGACGACGAATATCACGAGAACGAGAATGGAGATTATTGCCATGCCGATGACGGCACCACGGCAGGGAGCCGGCGCGGCGCCGGTGCCAACTATACTAACGAGCAACCGACCGAATCAACGGCCAGGGTTTCAGGCGGTGCCGGCGGCTGCAACGATGCACGCGAAGCTGTCGGCATCCAGGGAAGCGCCGCCCACCAGCAGGCCGTCGACGTCGTCGCACGCCAGCAGCGCCGGAGCGTTGTCCGGCTTTACCGAGCCGCCGTACTGAATAACGAGTTCGCGCGCCACGGCGGTGCCCGCCAACTCGGTCACCACGGTACGCACCGCCCGGTGCATGTCGCCGGCGTCGCCGGTCGACGCGGTAAGGCCGGTGCCGATGGCCCACACCGGCTCGTAGGCCACGGTAATGCGCTGCAGTTGCGCCGCGTCACGTCCCGCCAGCGCGGCGCGGAGCTGGCGGCCTACGACCGCCTCGGCGACGCCTGCTTCCCGTTCGGCGAGGGTCTCGCCGACGCACAGCACGACCTCCAGCCCGGCACTTACCGCGGCCGTCACCTTGCGCGTGATCAGCGCGTCGTCCTCGCCATAGCCGTGCCGGCGCTCGGAGTGGCCCACGATGACCACGCCCACTCCCAGCGCCTGCAGCATCGCGCAGGAGATCTCTCCGGTATGCGCGCCGGCGGCCTCGGGGTTCACGTTCTGCGCGCCCAGCTCGAGGCTGGTCCCACGCAGTGCCTCGCCCACTGTCGCCAGTGCCGTGAACGGCGGCGCCAGCATCACCCGGGCGGGCGGCGTACCGAGCCGCCCCGCTACGGCGGCGGCCAGCGCGGCCGCTTCCGGGTGCGTGTTGTGCATCTTCCAGTTGCCGGCGATGAACGGCTTGCGAACGGTCCTCATGCGTGTCTCCTCTCAGCTACCCTGGAGGGCTGCGACGCCGGGCAGGACGCGACCTTCCAACAGTTCCAGTGAAGCGCCGCCACCGGTAGAGACGTGGGTGATGCGGTCCGCTATCCCGGCGGCGTTGATCGCCGCCACCGAATCACCGCCTCCCACCACGGTGGTTCCGGGACAGTCCGCCACCGCCTGCGCCACGGCGCGGGTGCCGGCGGCAAACGGCGCCACCTCGAACACGCCCATCGGTCCGTTCCACATTACCGTCCGTGCCGCGGCGATGCGGTCCACGAAGACGGTCCTGGTTCGCGGCCCGATATCCACTCCTATGGCGCTGCCGGGAATCGCGTCGTCGGGCGTAACGGCGTGCTCGGCGGCGGCGCTGACGGCGCTGGCCGCGACGTGATCGCAGGGCAGCAGCAACGCTACGCCGCGCTCGGCGGCGCGCCGCATCAGGTCGCCCGCGGTGGCGGTCAGATCCGGCTCCAGCAGCGAGTTGCCCACCGCGACGCCGCGCGCCTGCAGGAACGTGTAGGCCATTCCGCCACCGATCAGCAGCGTGTCCACCTTGGGCAGCAGGTGCTCGAGTACCGCCACCTTGGAGGAAACCTTGGCACCGCCGACGATTGCCACGAACGGCTGCGCGGGAGCACCGAGCAGCTGCGTCAGAACCGCCACCTCGCGTGCCATGAGCAGGCCGGCGGCGGCCGGCAGAAAGTCGGCCACCAGCGCCGTGGAAGCGTGGGCGCGATGGGCCGCGCCGAACGCATCGTTCACGTAGACGCTGCCCAACGCCGCCAGACGGCGCGCAAAGGCGGCATCGCCGGCCTCCTCCTCGGGGTGGAAGCGCAGGTTTTCCAGCAGCATCACGCCGCCCGGCGGCAGCGCAGCGGCAAGACGCTCCACCTCGGGTCCGACACAGTCGGGGGCCATGGTTACCGCGCGGCCGAGCAGGCTGGCGAGGTGAGCGGCCACCGGCGCCAGGCTCAACTCCGCGCGCGGCTTGCCCTTGGGCCGTCCCAGGTGACTCATCAGCACGACGCTGGACTCCGCCTGCCCGAGGATGGCGCGCAGCGTGGGGAGCGCCGCACGGATCCGCGTGTCGTCGGCCACCACCCCGTCAGCGAGCGGCACGTTGAAGTCTACCCGGAGCAGCACGCGCCGGCCCGCCAGAGAAAGCTCGGACAACCCGCGCACGGCGGTCACCGCTACCTGTCCTCGCCGGCGGCGCCGCCCGCGCCCGCGGGAGCACCCCGGCGGACCACGATCTTGACGCTGGTGATGCGGTTCCCCTCCATCTGCTGGATCACGAAGTCGGCAATGCCGAAACGTTCCTTTTCATACTTCACGGGAATCTTGCCGAACAGATCGAACACGAAGCCGCCCAGGGTCTCGAAGTCGTCCGCGGGCAGATCGAACTCGGAGTATTCGTTCAGTTCATCCAGACCAACGCGTGCATCGCAGAGATAAATACCCTCGCCGATCTTCTGAATCTCGTCGGTTTCATTGTCGAATTCGTCCTGGATGTCGCCGACGATCTGCTCGATCACGTCCTCGAGACAGACGATCCCCGAGGTGCCGCCGTACTCATCCACGATCACCGCGATGTGCACGTGGCGGAGCTGGAATTCCCGCAGCAGTTCATCGACCTTCTTGGTTTCCGGAACGAAGTAGGGGCGGCGCATGATGCGCTCCAGCACCGGCGCTTCCGCCGCCGCCTCGCCGCCGGATACCTGGTCCCGCAGCAGATCCTTGGCGTAGACCACCCCGACGATGTTGTCCATGTTCTGGTGATAGACCGGGAGCCGCGAATGGCCGCTGGCCGCCACCCGTTCCACCAGGGTCTCGGCGGGGGTGTCCAGCGGAACCGAGATCACGTCCGGTCGCGGCACCATGATCTCCTTCACGGTGCTCCGGGAAAGCTCGACGACACCCTGGACCATCTCTTTGGCGGCGCCGTCGAGATTGGCTAGGTCATCCTCTTCCGAATCCGCTCTGCCGAGCAGCTTCTCCAAGAACCCCATCTTATTCCTCCACTATTACGGGTAGTACGTGCCGGAGCTGAGCCACATACGACTGCAGCTCAGCCAGCATCCGTTCCTGTAACGTCAACATTGGCTCATCGTCGGCCGGCGGGTCGGCGTGATCCATGCCCACGAGATGCAGCATGCCGTGTACCAGCAGCCGGCACAGCTCGCGCTGCAACGGCTCGCCGCGGGCGGCCGCCTGACGGGCAGCCACGTCCACGGCGATGACGACGTCGCCGGCTACCCGGTGCGACAGTGCCGGCCAGCCGGCGCTGCCTGTGTTTCGAGACCGTGCCGCCTCCTCGAACTGTCCGAACGACAGCACGTCGGTAGGCGCGTCGATGCCACGGTAGCTGGCATTGAGATCACGTATCACGGCTGCATCGCACAACAGCACGGACACCTCCACCGGACGCTGCAGGCGCTCCAGCACCCGGCGGCCGAACCGCTCCAGCGCCGCCCGCGGCAGCTCCCCCGGGTCGGTCGAATCCGCAGCGCCACGAGCGGCGAACGGCGACGCCCGGCCGGCCCAGCGCACCTCCACCCGCGGTTCCCGGTCGGCCCCGCTCGCTGCCGTTTGCCGGCAAGGCGTCGGCACGGTCACGACGGACCTCCGTCACGGCGTCGGGTCATGGTGTCGGAGGCCGGCGCCGCGGCGGAGCGCTCGCCCGCGCTGCGCGGCTGTTCGATCGCCTCGTAGGCGCGCACGATCTTGCGCACCAGAGCGCTGCGTACCACGTCACGCTGTCCCAGGTGCACGAAACAGACCTCCTGCACCTGTGACAATACCGACATGATATGAATCAGACCCGAGTCTTGGGGGCGCGGCAGATCGACCTGGGTGATGTCCCCGGTGATCACCGCACGCGCCCCCTCACCCAGCCGGGTGAGAAACATCTTCATCTGCTCGCGGGTGGTGTTCTGTGCCTCGTCCAGAATCACGTAGCTGTCGGCGAGAGTTCGGCCTCGCATGTAGGCCAGCGGAGCCACTTCGATGGCACGGGTCTCCTCCATGCGCCGCAACGTATCGCTGGAGACCAGCGCATCCATGGCATCGTACAGCGGCCGCAGATAGGGGTCCACCTTCTGCGCCAGATCGCCGGGCAGGAAGCCGAGATTCTCGCCCGCCTCCACCACCGGCCTGGTGACCACCAGGCGGCGCTTGTCGCGACTGAGCACCGCGCGCAATGCCGCCGCCACGGCGAGAAACGTCTTGCCGGTGCCGGCCGGGCCGATGGCCACCACCAGCTCGTGACGGGTCAATGCGTCGAGGTATCGGCTCTGGCGTTCACTGCGCGCGTAGATGCGATCCAGGCCCCCGGGGATCATGACCGGATCATCGCCGGTGGCGCGCAGCGTGCGCTCGGGCGCGGTCACCGCCTGGTGCGCAGCGGCGATGGCGAACCGATCCAGGGTGCGGCCGGTACCGGCCTGTTCGCGCAGCCAGTCGAGCATCGCGGCAAAGCGCCGCCGCTGGTCGGCGTTGTCGGTGTCCAACAACAACTCGTTGCCACGGCTGCGCACCGGCGCCCCGAGGACTTCCTCGAACGCGCGCAGATTGGTGTCGTTGGGGCCACAAAGCTCGCGCAGGAATCCGATATTGGTGAGGGCTACCGCCACTGGAAGCGCCATCGGCTGCCCGTCAGCGCGGCCGGCCGCAGGTGACGGCGACAAGACCGCTCACCGGGAGGGGTGTTGCTGTGTGCACATGAACGCCGGTATCAGGGATGTCAAGGTTGCGGTATCGGCGCTGAACTGTCAACACACCGGCGCCAACAATCATTCGCTGATCGAGAACGACTCGTCGTCGCCGCCCACGCGGCTGCGGATCTCCGGCACCGGCAGCCACTGCACCACGATCGAGAACTCGGAGGACAGGGCAATGGTACCGTCCTCTTGCGCTTTCGGGCGGGCAATGTACGCGAAGGTCAAATCCCAGTCCTGCAGATGATGGACCGCACTCAGGCTCATCCGGTCGATCTTGAAGTTGGACCGGCGGCGCAGGCTGTCATCCCAGAACGCGAACGACCACAGCAGGTCCTCGATCGGGCTCAGCGGCTCCTGCCCGGCATCCTCCGCCCAGCCCGGGACGTAGAGGTAGGTTCGCTCGTTGCTGGACGCGGTCGCGAACGTCAGGTCGAGGAATTCGTGAACCTGTGCCGCGATGGCCGTGCTGAAGGTAAAGCGGTTGCTCCTCGGGTCCGGAAAGTTGACCGTCCAGCCGCTCCGCGCGGTGAACTCGAGCTTGATACGGTTGCGCCACAGATAGCTCGGGCCCAGCGTTTCGGCATAGTCGATGCGTAGCTGCTGCAGTCCGAGGGTCTCGTCTTCGCGCCCCATCCGCTGCTGCGGCAGCGCGATCAGTGACGCGCTCAGACCGCCCAGCCGGAGTGAGCTGACGCTGCGGGCTACGCGCACCGCCGGCGGGTCCTCCGGTATCCGGCGATAGGCCAGATCGATGCTCAGCTGCTGGCGCAGGGACAGTGGCTCCAGCGGCTTCGCCTCCAGGCTCAGGTTGAGCGGCTGCGGAGCCCACTCCGCGCACTCCTGCAGCGTCGACCTGGACTCGTCCTCCATCGTGGTTCGCGGGTCGTCCCTGCAGCGCAAGCCGCTGCTCGCGGAAGCGGAGACGTCGCCGGCGTTCAGCCCGAGGCTGGCGCTCAAGAACATGGGACGCGGTGGCAGGTCCGCGCTCAAGGTCAGGCGCTGCGGGAAATCCGCCACCTGCACCGCGGTGACGCCCTGCAGCCGGTGGCGGGTTATGCCGTCGACGTCCCAGCCGCCCCACCGGGTGCGGAAATCATCGTCGGTCGCGACGTAGGCTACGTTGAGGAGACGCAGGTCGAGATCGTAGGTCAGCGCCGAGCGCTCCCACGCCGGCTGTCCGAGCAGGGGCCGCAGGGTGAGCCGATTGCCGAGGCTCACCGTGGTACCCGATCGGCTCCGTGTCTCGACGGTCAGGCGCTCCCGCTGCTCCTCGGGCAAGGAGTCGGCGGAGTGGACCAGGCTCTGCAGCGCTATGGTGTTGCGCAGGCTGTTGTCGAGGCCAAGCAGGCCGCCGAACAGGTCCGCGTCATGCTGCAGGAGCGTGGTATGGGCCACCTGCACGGTGGCCGACTGCAGCGTATGGTCCACGTCGCGCGCCGTGATCCAGTCGGCGCTGTCGTGGGTGCCCTCGAAGGTGACTCCGGGACGCAGATCGTAACGCAGCCGCACCGCGGCTTCCTGCCGCGGTCGGGACCGCGCGGAACTCTGCGGCAGGGCCTGTGGTTCGCCTGACTCCGGCGCCGTGCCGCGCGTGGCCGGCTGGCGCGCGGCCGGCGTATCTTGCGCCGCCGGTACGGCGCCCGAACGCGGGCGCAACCCACCGCCCGGCAGGTCGGGCGGGTCCGCCTGGTCGGCGCCGGCACGGCTTGCCGGCAGCCGCAACAACGTGCCGCCCATCTGCGCGAACAGCGGCAGGCGCAGGGAGGAGGGATAGAAGAACGTGCGCGTCGGATCGTAGCGAGCACCCGCGGACGCGCCTGCCGCGGCGGCGGTTCGGCTGTGCCAGAGCCACCGCACCCCGGCATTGCGCAGGCGCAACTGATCGACCAGCCGCGGGGCACCCCGGTCTGCGGCCATCAGGCGGGAGAAGTCGGCGCGAGCGTTGAGATCCCAGGACAGATTCGAACGTCGCGTCGGCTCCTCCTCCGTGGCGGCCTTGAAACCTATCAGCGCCGGCCAGTTGAAGCGCTCCTCGCGGTTGCCGAAGTCGGTCACGAAATCAGGATCGGAGAACAGCTCCAGGCGGCCCGTCAGCGCGGCCTCGGGCAACGCCAGGTTGCCGGCCAGCTCCAGACCGTAGCGCAGGGGGAGGGTCACTCCAAACAACGAGGAATCGTGCCAGTACGAGCGTCCGCTCACCGGGTCCGTGGCGATGAGGCTGCCTCCGACCGGCCAGATGCTGCGGGAACGCGCCACCCCGAGCAGGAACTCCAGCGCACCGCTCTCGGCCAGCGGCAGGTCCCCCGCTACCCCCGCGAACAGGCCCAACCGGGCGTACAGGTCGAGCATCAGCTTCAAGTAGTGCTCGTCGGGCGGCGGGGTGTCGGTCGGCACCCGGCGCAGAAACAGGCCGTGCAACTCCTCGCGGTACTGCCCCGGAGTGGTCAGGCTCAGCACCGACAGCGGTTCGTCCTCGGGTGGCCGGCGGCCGATCAGGTACAGGGTAGTGTTGACGAACAGTCCCTCGCGATCCCGCACCCCGAGGGCGGGACGAAACACCATCTCATCGCCGGGCAGAAAGAAGAACGGCAGGTAGAGCACCGGGACACCGCCCACTGACAGGGTCGCGCCCTGCAACCCCCACTCGCCCGGCGCCAGCAGCCACATGCGTTGCGCGCGGACCTCATA
>JAKZWC010000324.1:0-11213 GCA_047515735.1 Spirochaetales bacterium
AGAGTGACCTCCAGAGGGACGGCGGCGAACGGCAGCGGGAGGGGAAGCCGCGCGGCGGAACCGCTGAACTTCACCGCCTCGTCGTCGTACTCCGCGGCAAACTCCAGGGCGTGACTGCCGGTGGCGGTGACCCCGCGTCCCGGCGTGTGGGTGAGGCGCAACTCGTAGGGAACCTCGTTGACGGTCAGCGCGGCCGTCAGATCGACCTGGTCCGCTACCCGCGTCAACTGTGCCTGACCGCCCAACTGCAGCCCGAGCCACTCGCCTGCCAACCCTTCCAGCCGCATGCCCCGCTCGTTGGCGGTGAGGCTGAGCTGGACCCGGTTGCCGGGGTCGGCCCTGTCGTGTACTCGCAGCCCGGGAGCGCGGACAGCCACGGTCTCGAAATCGGTGGCGGCGTCCATGGTTCCACTCACCAGCAGTGCCTCCAGGCTGCCGGCAAACCACGGCTGGTGCTCTGCCGGGGGTGCAATGAGCCGCTGCAGGATGCCGGCGTCCAGGTCCCCGAAGGTGGCGGCCAGCTCCAGCCGCCGGTCCTCCGAGAGGTCGATCAATCCATCGCCGTCGATGTAATTGGCGATGTCCTGCTGGAACTCGGCGCGAACCTGGAAGCGGTAGGTCAGCGGTGCCGCCGTGGCCGGGCGCAAGTCGACGTCGAAGCGCCGGAATCCGATATCACCCAATGCCAGACGTTGGCTGCGGAGTGCCATGGCGCCATCCTCGCCCCGAGTGAGCGAAACCCGTGCGTTCAGCTTCTCACCGGGACGCACTTGCAGCGAGCGGATGGCCAGCTCACCCTGCGGTACCAGGGTATCGAGCAGCACGTCGCCGGCGAAGTCGAGACCGCCTTCCGCGGTCTCCACGGTCAGGTTGGACACCTCCATACGGGCGTCGCCGCCGTGTGCCTCCAGGGCTACTGCGGCAGGTGGAGTGTCCGCCCCGGCGGAGACGTGGCCGCTGAGCTTTGCTTCGTACTCCATGCCGATGTCGGGATCGTGAGCCCAGCGGGCAGTCCCACTGATCGTGGCGCCGGGCAGCAGGCTCCACACCGAGTGCTGTCCCGCGAACCGCAGGACATCCGCCAGGTTCAGCCCCGTGGCGGCGAACGTCAGCTCGCTGCGTCCGCTGCTCAGGTCGTGGTCCAGCATCAGATCAAGCGGGATCCGGTCCTTGATCCTGACTACCCGCAGCCGGTTCTCGAACAGCGCCACCTGCAGGTCCAGAGGCTCAGCCTCGAACTCGGCCGATGTCAGCTCAGCCAGACGAACCGTCAGCTCGGCGTCGCTCAGGTCGGCGGCGGTGGTACCGGTAACGCGGAAGTCGGCATCCAGATGCCGACCGGAACCCAACGCGCCGTGCGCGACCGCCGGCGGCCACACGCGCGCACTGCCGCGGGCGCTGACCCGCAGCCGCTCGCCCGTGCGGATCCGGAAGAACAGATCACCCAGTTCAACGCGGAAACCCGCCCCCTGCAGGGTCACGCCGAGATTC
The DNA here is from genome assembly GCA_047515735.1 of Spirochaetales bacterium. Taxonomy (GTDB): domain Bacteria; phylum Spirochaetota; class Spirochaetia; order SZUA-6; family Bin103; genus Bin103. The sequence continues at coordinate 1,492 of JAKZWC010000324.1, forward strand.
ACCCCCGCGAGAGTGACTGGCGGAAGCACGATGCCCTCGACCGCCGCGGAGTCGCCCGTGCCGCCGACCGCCAGACCTATCTCCTGCAGCACCTGGATCAGCTCCTGGTCACGCTCGAGGTCGACCGTGAGGCGGGAGTCCACGAGCTGCACCTCGCGCAACGAGGCGACCGGGTCCAAACTGGTGATAAGACGAGTCAGGCTGTAGCGCAGGCGCAGCCGGCGGATCGACATCAGCGGCTGATCCGGGGTGTCGCCGCTGTAGATGGTGAGGTCGCGGATCTCTATGGCACGCAGCAAAGAAGGTGAAATATCGCGGTAGCTGACGTTACGGTTCAACAGCTTGAACAGGCCACCGATGGCTTCCTCGCGCTTGGCGACGACATGGCTCTCCACCACCGCGCCGAGGGAACGCAGCGCCCACCCGGCGCCGCCGATGATGAGCAGCAGCAGCGCCAGCTCCAGAATGGAAGGGCGCCAGCGGGAGCTGCGCCTGAACAGTCGCCGGCTACTCAAAAACCGCGCTCCAGACGGTAGCGGACCTCAACGGTGCCTGCTACCGGCCCCTCCGCGGAAGCGGCGAACAAGAACTGGCGCAGAGCCTGCTGCACCTCGGCGTCCACCGTGGAGAGCCCGGAGCTTTGCAGGATCTCCACCCCGGTCACCTTGCCGTCCTCGGCCACCGTCAAGCGCATTACCACGTCGGCCTCGACTCCGCGGGCGATCAGCTCCTCGGGATAGGGCAAGGCGATGCCGCGCCGGAGCGCCGGCAGTCCGTAGCGGGTGACGCTGGGCAGCGGCGGAGGCGTCGCCGAGTCGCTGACCGGTACCGGCGCCGGCGAGACGCCGGCCTGGTACGCGTTCACCGCTGCTGCCAGGGCCGTGGCCGGCAGCGGCAGCAGGCCGCCGCTGCCCACCACCGGGCGCCGCACCACGGGAGCCTGCAACGTTGGCGGACCGCCATCGGCGGCGGGCATCACGAGCTGCGACCGAGCGGCGAGCGCCCGCGGCGCACCCGGCACGACTCCTGCCGCGGCCGCTGTCCGCGCGGTCGCCTGTTGCGCCGCATCGGCGCCCGGCAGCGTCAGGCGCAGGACTGGCGCCCGCGGCTCCTTGACGGGCTGGCGGACCAACACCAGCACCAACAGGAGCAGCAGATGGAGCGCCAGGCTGGCTATGAGGGCCTGCGACTCGCGGGCCAGGGTCATGGCGCCGCTGGGGGGCGCGCGGTGACCAGGTCGATATCGGTAACCCCGGCGCCGCGGAGGACGTCCATCACCGCTACCAGGCGGCCGTACCGGGCGCCGGCAGCGCCATGCAGCACCGCGCGAGACACCGAACCGTCGGGCTGTAGTGCGGCCAGCGCGGAATGCAGCCGGTCGAGAGTTACGGCTACCGCGTCGCCACCGCTCCGGATGAAGATCTGGCCGGCGGCGTCGACGGTGATGCTCAGCGCCGCACTGCCGGCCGCGTTATCACCATCCGCGTGGGGCAGCTGCACCGGAATGGTCGAGTGCACCGCGAAGGTGGCGTTCACCATGAAGAAGACCACGATGAGAAATACGACATCGATGAGCGGGGTAAGGGGGAGCGGTGCCCCCGTGCTCAACGAACTGCGGTAGTACTGCTGATCCACCGGCCTTCCCTCGCCATACGCGGCGCAATCACATTATACCCCGTCAGGCCGTGGTTGGCGCCGCTATTGGGGCGCTAGTCGTCACTGCCGGCAAAGTACGCGTTCAACTCGCTCACGGCGATGTTGAGACGGGCCACGGTACGCTGGACGTGGTTGGCGAACAGGTGGTGAAACAGGGTGCTGGGTATTGCCACCGTGAGGCCGGCAGCGGTAGTGATCAACGCCTGGGCGATGCCGCCGGACAGGACGGTCAGATCGGCGCTGCCGGAGGCGCGCATGTTCACGAACGCCGCGATCATGCCGATCACCGTGCCCAGCAGCCCCAGCAGCGTGGCGATGTTGGCAATGCTCTGCAGGTAGGGAACGTGGCGCTCCAAGGCGTTGATTTCCTTCAACACGACGTAGTCGAGACGGCGCCGATGGTCGGGCCGGGCAAGCTGGCTGCCACTGCCGAGGGCGGCCGCAATCACGCGCGCTTCGGGGGAGCGGTTGCGACCCAGATCGACTGTCAGCGCGCGCACCGAGGTGTGCTCGAGGCGCGCCACCACCGCGGCGGTGAGTTCCGGTTCGCGGTCTCGCCGCTGCCAGTAGTACAGCGCACGCTCGAAGATCAGAAACACGGCTGCCAGCGAGAGCAGCACGATCGGCACCAGCAGGACCCCGCCCTGCAGAATCAGACTCATCATCGCGCCGCCGTCACCGGAGGCGCCACCAGACGTACCACACTGCGGGCGTACTCAATTCCTGCGAACACCGTCAAGTCGCGCTCGGACTGGCCGCGTATGCCAGCGAGAAACTGCAGCTGATGACCGTGAGCCGGTGCCCAGCGCAAGCCGGCGGCCGCGGACAGGCCAAGGTGTGCCGGGCTGCCCGCCAGCCAGTCCTCCACTCCGAAGAGCGGCGCCTGCAGGAATCCGGCCCGCAACACGACGGCAATCGGAGGTGTCGCCAGGACCGGCCAGGTCGCCTCGAGCAGCAGCCGCGCCGCCACTCTCGCGGGCCAGGTTCCGGTCACTCCCGCGGCTGCCCGCAGCGTTATGTCGCCGGGCGGGCCGCGGCGCGCCACCGTGTCCCATTGCAGCGCCACCAGCAGCAACACGGCGTCGGCAGGCATGCTGCGGACGGATCCGCCGTGAAACTCGTGGATCAGACCGTGCGCCACCCCGAGGCGCAGGTCGAGATCCCCGTAGCGGCCTCCCAGCCATGCCATCCAGGCTCGCTCCGGCGTCAGGTCGAGATCGTCCGTCACGCTTCCCGCGGGGTCCATCAACCAGGCCGGGAATCCGACAACGGGACGTACGCCCGCCTCCATGCTCCACTCCGCGGCGGGAGCGAAGGTTACGCGGCCGGCCGGAAGCACGAACACGGTACCCGCCTCCAGGGCGACCGCGCCGCCGAGCGTGACCTCCAGCGCGGGCGGCAGTTGCTCCAGTCCAAGCTGCGCCGCCAGCGCGGCGCGGGACCCGCGACGCCAGCGGGCGTAAGTCACCGTGGCAGCGACCGGGCCGTCCGCCGTCAGCTGCCCCTGCAGGGCATGGCCGGTGACCGCCGTGGCGAGGGCAAGGTCCAGTCCGAGCTGTCGGCCGCGGGTGTCCAGCCTGGCGTGCGCCGCGATCCGCGTCGCACCCTCTCCCTGGAGCGGCGCGGTTGCCGCGAGTGCCAATGCCGCCTCCCTTCCCGGGGCGCCGGTCGCCAGCAGCAATGCGCCGTGCACTGCTCGCAGACTGGCCAGATCCATGAGTGCCGCACGCGCCTCCAGATCGGTGCTTCGCGGCACCGCCTCCGGAGCCCTCGCGGTCTGCAGCGCGGCCGCCGGCGGCGGCACCGCTCCGCTTCCGGCGGGCGGCGCCGGCGGTGTCTCGCGGGGCCGGGCTCGGGTCGCGTCGGGCGCGGGCAGCCGGATCGGGGAATCATCCGGCGCCGGTCCCAGGGGGGGCAGCAGCGTCAGCGGATCCTCGGCAGTAACGGTGAGGTCGGGCACCTCCAGCTCCGCGGCCTGGTCGGATGCCTGTGCCGGTGCGGACCACGCCAGCAACGTGGCCGCCAGCGCGCTCAGCAGCGACACGAGGGCGCCATGGGGCCGCGGCGGTCCCGGCCCCGCAGGTGCCGGCCGCTGCGCCGCCGGCAGCAGTGCCGGGCGCGCCTGGTATAGACTGGCGGGACACGCACATGGCGACCAAGTGGGAAGGCGAGATCCTGGATCGGTTCGTGGTGCTGGAAGGCCTTGACGGTGCCGGAACCAGCACCCAGTCGGGGCTGTTGCAGGACGCCCTGCAGCGCCGCGGCGAACGCTGTCACGCCACCCACGAACCCACCGGGGGGCCGATCGGGAGGTTGATTCGCGCCGTACTGAGGGGCGAGCTGCAGATGGCCCCTGGCACCCTGGCGCTGCTGTTCGCCGCCGACCGCAGCGAGCACCTGTACTCGGCCGACGGCATCGTGCCGGCGCTGCAGTCAGGCGGCTACGTGGTCTGCGACCGCTACCTGTTCTCAAGTCTCGTGTACCAGTCACTGGAATGTTCCGCCGATTACGTGGCCGCACTCAATGTGCGCTTTCCCCTGCCCCGCCACCTGGTCTTCATCGACACGCCGCCGGAGCAATGCCAGCAGCGGGTCGCGGCCCGGCAACGGCGCGAACTGTTCGAGGAATTGCCCCTGCAGCAACGGCTCCGCCAACGTTACCTTGTCGTGCTGCGCCAGTTTGCCGACCGCGGGGTGACGGTACGGCACGTCGACGGCAGCGGCTCGCGCGGCGCGGTGTTCGCACGCGTCTGGCAGCATCTGCAGGGACGCGACTGAAGCGGGCCACGATGGGCGCATGGTACGCCACCGCGCGCAGCCTGCCCAGCGCCCCGCGGCAGCGAAGCCCCGCACGCGTCCCCGGCGGCAGCCTGCGGCGTCAGCGGATCAGCATGGCGTCGCCGTAGGAGAAGAAGCGGTAGCGATGCGCTATGGCCGTGGCGTAGGCGGTGCGGATGTGCCGTTCGCCGGCCAGGGCGCTGACCATGGCCAACAGCGTCGAACCGGGGGTGTGGAAGTTGGTCAGGAGCTGATCCACCACTCGGAAGCGATAGCCCGGGTAGATGAACAGATCGGTGGCGGCGGCGCCCGCGCGTACGGAGTCACCGTCCCACGCCGCCTCCAGGGTGCGGACCACGGTGGTGCCGACCGCCACTATCGGCCGGCCGTCGCGGCGCGCCGCCGCCACCGTCCGGGCCGTGGCGTCCGGTACCACGAAGCGTTCGCAATGCATGGTGTGCTCCTCCACGCGGGCGGTGCGGATGGGGACGAAGGTGCCGGCGCCGACGTGCAGCGTGACCCGCACCACGATCACACCGGCTTGCTCCAGTTGCCGCAGCAGGCGGGGGGTGAAGTGAAGTCCGGCGGTGGGAGCGGCGGCCGACCCCGGGTTGGTCGCGTACACCGTCTGGTAGCGCTCGGCATCACGCTGGTCGGGGTCACGCTGGATGTACGGCGGCAGCGGCACGGCGCCGTGCCGCTCCAGATAGACGCCGTCGATGGGTCGGGTGAAGGTCAGGCTCACCGCGCCGTTGGGGCCCGCGGCGACCGCGGCCTCGACTCCCCCAGGGAACGACAGCCGTGCATCACCCCGCAGCAGGCGGCGCGCGCCGGGAACCAGCGCGGTCCAGCAGGTCCCCCCGAGCGCCGGCGCCAGCAACAGGCACGGCACTGCACGACCTCCCGGCAAGTGCCCGGTCAGGCGCGCGTGCAGCACCCGGGTGTCGTTCAGCACCAGCACCGCGCCGGGTTGCAGCAGCCCCGGCAGGTCGCGCACCCGCAGGTGCTGCAGGGCCCCGCCCGCGCGCTCCAACACCATGAGCCGGGCCGCGCTGCGCTGCGCCAGGGGACGCTGCGCGATCAACTCGGGCGGCAGCTCAAAACAGAACCTGTTGGTCTCCATCGCCCTCGTCGCGAGGCCCACCGTTGGGCGGCTGATGCCCGAGGTGGTCGTAGGCCAGCCGCGTTACCACGCGGCCGCGCGCGGTACGCTGCAGGAAGCCGCGCTGAATCAGGTAGGGCTCGTAGACATCCTCCAGGGTATCCACCGCCTCGCTGATGGAGATGGCCAGGGTCTCCGATCCCACCGGCCCGCCGTCGTACTTGGTGATGATGGTGTCGAGGATCTCGCGGTCCAACTTGTCCAATCCGTAGTCGTCCACTTCCAGGGCGGCCAGACCGCGCCTCACGATCTGCGGGGTAATGGCGCCGTCACCCCACACCTGGGCGAAATCACGCATGCGCCGCACCAGCCGGTTGGCGACCCGCGGTGTGCCCCGCGAGCACTGCGCCAGCCGCTTCACCGCGGCGCCGTCAAGCTCGACCTGCAGGATCCCGGCCGAGCGGCGCACGATAGCCGCGATTTCGCGCGGCTCATAGAAGTCGAGGCGCATGGTGATGCCGAAGCGGGAGTACAGCGGGCCCGACACCAACCCGGTCTTGGTGGTGGCGCCGATCAGGGTGAAGGGCGGCAGCGGGATCTTGATGGAGCGGGCACCGGCGCCCTGCCCCACTACGACGTCGATTTCGTTGTCCTCCATGGCCGTGTACAGCAGCTCCTCGACCGGCGGTCGCAAGCGGTGGATCTCGTCGATGAAGAACACGTTGTGAGCGCCGATGTTGGTCAGAATCGCCACCAGGTCGCCGGTCTTCTCGACCGCGGGCGCCGAGGTCGAGTGCAGCTCAACCTCCATCTCATTGGCGATGATGGCCGCCAGGGTGGTCTTGCCGAGTCCCGGCGGGCCGCTGAAGAAGACGTGATCCAGGCTCTCGCGCCGCCCGCGCGCGGCGGTGACGAACACCCCGAGGTTCTGGCGCAGGCGTTCCTGGCCGATAAAGTCGCCCAGCCGTGCCGGCCGCAGACTCACCTCGTCGGCATCGGCATCCGGCTGGTAGCCGCCGCCGATCGTGCGCTCGTCAGCCATTGCCGCCGCCCGTGTCGGCGCCGGCTGCGGCACGCTCGCTGGTCAGCGAGCTGAGCCGCGCCACGGCCCGCCGCAGCACTTCCTGCTCGCGCTCGGCGCCGCTGCCGGCGAACTCCGCGGTCTCACGGAGGCCGGCGCGTACCGCGTCCCGCGACTCGCGCCGGCCGAAGCCCATGCCGACCAACGCCACGGTGATGTCAGACTCCAGTCCCGGTGCCGCGGAGTGGCTCGCCGGCGGCAGCGTGAGTTTGCCCTGCAGGGCGAGCACCATCTTCTGCGCCGTCTTGTTGCCCAGTCCGGGGATCTGCACCAGGCGCACCAGATCGTTGCCCTCCAGCGCCTGGACCAGCTCGCTCGCGTCTATCCCGGAGAGGATGCGAATAACCAGCCGCGGTCCTACGCCGTCGACCCGCAGCAGGTCGAGGAACAGGTTACGTTCCGCCCGGGTGGCGAAGCCGTACAGCCGCATCTGGTCGTCGCGGTGGTACAGGAAGCTGTACATGGTGACGTCCTCGCCCGTCGCCGGCAGCGCCTCCAGGCTGCGCGAGGAAGTATGCAGCTCCCACTCCAGGCCACCCGTCTGGACATGGGCGACTTCAACCCCCTTGTGGGTCAAACGTCCGCTGACACTGTTCCACATCTGCGATCGATCCTCACCTAACGAGCCGCGCCCGCACGGGCAACGGCAGCACGCACCGGCGCATGCTGAATGTGACAGAGGGCAATCGCAAGCGCATCTGCGCTGTGGTCGCTGTCAGGCTCGTCAGCGAGCCCCAATACCAGGCGAACCGAACGGATGATCTGTCCTTTCGGCGCCCGACTATGACCCGCCACCGCCAGCTTTACCGTCCCGGGCGAGTACTCGCTAAAGGGCACGCCGCACTGCGCCAGCACCAGGATGAGCACTCCCCGGGCCTGAGCCACGGGAAGCGCGGAACGCACGTTCTTGGAGAAGAACAACTCCTCGATGGCGGCCTCGTCGGGACGATACTCGGTGACGACGGCACGCAGACGTTCGCTCAAGGAGAGCAGTCGGCTGCCATGTTCGGCCCCGGCGGGCGTGCGGATCACACCGCAGGCGATCCGCCTTATCCTGCTACCCTGGACCGCCAGCACGCCGTAGCCGGTGGCGGCCAGCCCGGGATCGATACCCAGTACCATGTTCACGCCGGACGCACTCCGCCGGACGCACAGCACGCGGCATGCGGCCGGCAAGGACCCCGCGGCTCGCCGCTACTACTTTTCGACGGCAATCTGCTCCGGCGCCTCCATGTTGGTAGTCACCTGCTGTACGTCGTCGTGGTCTTCCAGGGTATCGATGAGCCGCTCCGCGCTCTGCGCCTTGCCCCCCTGCAGTGGGATGCTGGCTTCGGCGACCCAGGAAATCTCCGCCATATCATGCTGGAGACCGGCCTGGCCCACCAGGTCGAGGGTGGCATGAAAGTCCTCCGGCTCGGTGAGCACCTCGATGATGTCGGTGTCGGTAGATACGTCCTCGGCGCCGCCCTCCAGCACGACTTCCATGATGTGGTCTTCGTCGTAGCGCTCGGCAGGAAATGCTATTATCCCTTTTCGAGAAAAGAGATAAGCTACCGACCCTGATTCTCCGAGATTGCCGCCGCCCTTGGTGAGGATGTTGCGAATCTCGGCTGCCGACCGGTTCTTGTTGTCGGTCAGCACCTCGATGAGCAAGGCCACTCCACCTGGTCCGTAGGCCTCGTAGAGCAGCTCCTGAAAGTCGGTGCCCTCGCCGCCGCCGGTGCCCTTCTTGATGGCACGGTCGATGTTGTCGCGCGGCATGTTGGAGTCCCGCGCCTTGATTACCGCGGTACGCAGGCGCGGATTGGCATCGGGATCTCCGCCGCCAAGGCGAGCCGCGACGGCAATCTCCTTGATCAGCTTGGTGAAAATCTTGCCGCGCTTGGCGTCCGAGGCGCCCTTCTTGTGCCGTATCGAATGCCATTTGCTGTGGCCGGACAATTGCTTGCACTCCCTCTCAATCACAGTAACAGGCCGCATTGCCGGACGTCAACGCCGGGCTGCCCGCCCGAGCCTCGCCAGGCCCGCAACCAGCGATTTTTTCAACCCTACGCTGATCGCACGCTCACGGATGTGTTGGCACGAAAGCCGCGATGCGGGCATCGTGTGATCGAATGCAGTGAGCGTCGCAGACTCGGTGCGTCCTCGTTCCGCTCTGGGCGGCGGCCCGCGCTTGGGCATCTGGCGCGGGAACCGAACGCACAGTACACTCCAGCTTGAACATGCGTACGCCCGTTGCTGCCGCCCGTGGCGGTCTCGTCCGTGGCCGGCCGGCGGGCGGCAAGCGCGTACCTCCCCTGGCCCGCCAGACGCTGCTGTTCGATTCGATCCGCAGTTTCGCCTTCGGGGTGCTCGAGACCGGACCCAAGACCTTCTTCCTGCTCATCGTGGTGCGCCACTTCGCCGCCGGCGACGCCATCAAGACCCTGGTCTCGCTGCCGCAGGCGTTCGGCCTCGTGGCCGCGCTGGTGGCAGTCTCCTACCTGACCCGCATTCCGCTGCGCCGCAACGTGGTAGCGGCCGCGGCCCTGGTCCTGGCGGCCCTCGGCTTCGCCGGCGCGGCGCTCGCCTCCACCATCGCCTGGCACGTGCTGTGGCTGATTCCTGCCGCCGCCACCGGGGCCGTCACCCTGCCCCTGTACACGTCCATCATCAAGGAGAACTACCCCGCCCGCCTGCGCGGCCGGCTGCTCGCCGTGGAGCTGGTGCTGGCCATGCTCGGCTCGGCACTGTTCCACGTGGCCGGCGGCGCCATCCTGGAGAACTCCTACGCCGGCTATCGCTGGGTGGTGGCGGGGTACGGCGGCGCCAACCTGCTCGCCGCCGGTGCTCTGCTGTTCGTCCCGGTGCGCCGCCGGCGGCGGCGGGTGCGGGCCGCCGCGGCAATCTCGCCCCTGGCCGCCCTTGCCCTGTTGTGGCGCGACCGCACGTTCGGGTTGACGGTGGGAGCCTGGTTCCTGTTCGGCTTCGGCAGCCTGCTGGTGGCGCCGCTGCGGATCCTGTATCTCACCGAGCCGCAGTACGGGTTCGACCTGCCGGCGGTGCAGGTCGCGTTCATCGCCGGCACGGTGCCGGACATCATGCGTCTGGTGTTCACCCCGATCT
>JAKZWC010000325.1:0-4769 GCA_047515735.1 Spirochaetales bacterium
CCCTCAACATCAGCGGCATGATGCTGGTCAAGTTGTTCGGGCGGCGGCAGGAGGAGCAGCGGCGGTTCCGGGATCAGGCACGGGAGGTGCGTGAGGGGAGCATTCGGCAGGCGGTGGTGGGCAGCCGCTTCTTCATCTTCATGGGCATCGCCACGGCGGTGGGCACCGCGGCGATCTATCTCGTGGGCGGCCACCTGGTGATCCGCGGGATGCTGACGGTCGGCACGGTGGTGGCCTTCAGCTCCTATCTCACGCAGCTATACGGCCCGCTGCGCTCCCTCAGCAACGTGCCCGTCGCCGTAGCGCAATCCCTGGTGAGCTTCGAGCGGGTGTTCGAGGTGCTCGATCTGCCCGTGGACATCGAGCAGGCGGCGGACGCGAGGCCCCTGGACAACGCCACCGGAAGGCTCGAGTTCCGCGCCGTGAGCTTTCGTTACGCGCAGGACCGGCGACTCCTGCTCAGCGAGGCGAAGCGCGCGGCGCGGGCCGAGGACATGGCGTTCACCGCGGGCCGCCCGGATGGTGACGGCGCGCGCCGGGGCGCGCCGCCTGACGCAGCCGCTCGTGCCGGCGCCGGTGGCGGCGAGGGTGCTGGCCGGGGAGCCGCCGGGCAAACGGCCGCGACCGGCAGCCCGGCAACGGCGCCTGGCAGCGCCACCGGCTGGCCGGCGCTGCATCAGGCCCGCGAATGGGCGTTGGAGGAGGTCAGCTTTGTCGTGGAACCGGGACAGACGGCGGCCCTGGTGGGGCCGAGCGGCTCCGGCAAGACCACGCTCACCTATCTGGTGCCCCGGCTGTATGATGCTACCCACGGCCGGATCCTCCTGGACGGCCACGACACCAGGGCATTGACCCTGGGGTCGCTCGCGACCCAGGTCGGGATGGTCACCCAGGAACCCTATCTGTTCCATGACACGGTGCGCGCCAATATGCAGTACGCGGACCCCGCGGCAGACGACACCCGCATCCACGACGCCTGCCGGGCGGCCAACATTCACGATTTCATCGCCGCCCTGCCCGCCGGGTACGATACCGTGGTAGGGGAGCGCGGCTACCGTCTCAGCGGCGGTGAGAAGCAGCGCCTGGCGATCGCCAGGGTGATACTGAAGGATCCGCGCATTCTGATTCTGGATGAGGCTACCAGCCACCTCGATACCCACTCCGAGGCCTTGATCCAGGAGGCTCTGCTGCGGGTGATTGCCGGCCGCACCGCGATCATCATCGCCCACCGCCTGAGCACTATCCTGGCCGCTGACGTGATCCTGGTGCTCGATCGCGGCAAGGTGGTGGAACGTGGCACGCATGCCGAGCTGCTCGCCACCGGCGGACTCTACCACCGGTTGTACGAGTTGCTCGGAAAAGGAGAGCCGGTATCGTGAAACCTGAGCACGACGCGAGCAGGGACGCTCGATGAGTACCTTGCCGCGCAGATGCATTGCCGTCGGCCTGGGCGGCATCGCCCGCGTCGTGGTGCCGGCACTGGCGCGGCGCCCATGGGCCACGATTGCCGGCATCGTCGACGTGCGCCAAGACGCCCTGGAGCTGGGCCAGCGGCTGTTGGGCGTGCCGGAGGGCGCTCTGTTCACCGACCTGGACGCCGCGCTGGCCGCCCTCGACGCGGATACCGCGCTGATCCATACCCCGTCGGAGTGGCACTACGAGCAGTGTCGCAGCAGCCTCGCGGCGGGACTGGACGTACTCGTCGCCAAGCCGATCAGCAACCGCTTCGCCGACGCGGTGCGCCTGGTGGAGCATGCCGAGGCCGCCGGCCGCTCCCTCGCCGTGGGGCAGCAGGTGCGCTACAATCGCCACTACCGCGCGGTGCAGAGATTCGTCGCCTCCGGGGAGCTCGGTACGCCGGAGAGCGTGACCCTGCTCAACTCCAAGCCGCGGCACCGGGCCCTCAACTTGACCGATCTCGACCAGCCGGCGCTGTACGAGATGGCGTGCCACCATTTCGACAGCCTGATGGCGATCTTCCCGGCCGCCACGCCGTTGCGCATCTGCTGCGACGGCTTCCGCCCTTCCTGGTCGGTGTATGCCGGACCGTGCATGGTGAACGCCCTGATCGAGTGCGCCGGCGGAATGCACGTTCTCTATCACGGCGGTTTCTCCTCCCAGAGCGATCACTACGAGCTGCGCATCGAGGGCACCCGCGGCGTGCTGCGCTGCCGCGGGATCCACATGAGCAACGATCACATGGAGTACGAGTTCGCCGCGCGCGGCGAGAAGTTCATACGGCGCCAAGATCTGGATGCCGGTCTCGGCGCCGGGGAGCCGTTCGAGCAGTTCTTCGACGTCTGGTACGAGTACCTGTGCGGCGGCGCGGAGCCGCCCTGGAGCGGACGCAACAACCTCAAGGTGTTCGCCCTGCTCAGCGCCGCCATCGATGCCATCGGCGCCGGCCGCTGGGTGGAGATCGCGGGCAGCGAGCGCTACGCAGCGGCGTTCGCCCACCCCGGCGCGTGGTCGACTCGCTGACCGCGGGCCGGAAAGTCAGTCCGGCGGGTGGGTGAGGTTCGCCAGCAGGCTGGGAACGTAGCGGGTCTCGCTGGTCCAGTCCTTGCCGAAGCCGGAGTGGTTCGGCTCCGGCGAGGCCGGCGGCAGGTCGCCTACATCGCGCAGCCCGCGCTGCACCAGGTCCCGCAGTTCGCTGCGCCCGGTGAGGGCGTGAGCGTAAGCGATGCCCTCGATCACCTGGCGCGTGTACACCGGCTGCGGACCGCCGCCGCGGTGGCGGCACGGCGTATAGCGGAAGTGACCGCTGGCAACATCGTAGGTGCGTCGCAACAACCAGTCGATCCCGCCCAGGATAGCGTCCTGCACGCGCGGATCGCCGGTCAGCTCGTGGTAGCGGCGCAGGCCCGACAGCAGCACGCCCACCATGAAACCGGCCTCGCCGCGCTCGCGGGGCGGTTCGCAGCCGCAGTGCCCCGCTTTCAGGATGCGCTCCCAGCCGCCGCCCGGCTCCTGCCGTTCCAGCACCCGTGCCACGATCAGGGCGGCAGCGTTGAGGTAGCGTGGTGCGGCGCTCATGCGCGCCAGGGCGGTGAGGTGGATGAGGTGCCAGCCGCACTCGCGGCAGTTGGCGAAGTCGTAGTGCTGGATGCCGCCGGCGTAGTCCTTCAGGCCCCCCGTGAGCAGCCGCTGCGCGGTACGGTCGAGCGACTCGCGCAGGTTCTCGTCCCCGGTCAGCAGGTAGTGCAGCACCGGTCCCTCCACCCAGGTGTGCGACGGCACGCTGCTGGAGCCGCCCATCTTGCTGCGGAAGTAGGGCGGCAGGTAGCCTCCGGCATGGCCCGGCAGGTGGGTGTACTGGGCACCTACCTGCGCGCCATCGGTGGAGAAGTTCACGGTGTCGATGTCGGCCAGATGGCGGGCGGCCTCGGCGTCGAGACTGAACCAGCGCGGGTCGCCGCCGCGCAGAAACTCGCAGTAGTGGGCGTACGGCGGATCGTATTCGTTGTTGCCCCACGAGCAGGCGCTCTCGCCGTACCAGTCGCCGAAGTTGATCCAGCCATATTGACGCCAGATGTCGCGGTCGGCGATCCATTGCTCGTAACCGCCGTCCAGCGCCCGTTCGTAACGATCCAGCACTCCGGAGTCCTTGGCCGCCAGTGGACCGAGCGCGTTGCAGGCGTTGAGCCACTCCAGCGCCGGCCGCACCGCCGGCGGCTCCTCGAACCAGGCCAGCAGGATCTCGCTGCTGAGGGCCATCCCGGCCTTGAGCAGGTAGCCCTTCTCCCCGAGCCAGAAGTAGATGCGGGGCCAGCTTTCCTCGTCGCCCGGGCGGGGCGGCGCGCCGGGCGCCGGGGGCGGCAGCAGCTTCACGAGGATCTCGTCAGCGTTGACCCGTACGGCGCGCGGATAGGTCTGCCAGAACCGGCGCAGGGCGACGGTGAGCGGTTCCGCGGCGTGCCCCGGCACCGCGTCGGCGGCCACCGTGACATGGCCGGGGATGCGCCGCGCCACCTCTCGCACCGCGTCCCCGGTCTCGACCCGGTGGCACTGATCGTGGTCGTGGACCAGACGCACGTCGCGTCCTGCCGCGACCGGCGTGCCGCCGGGTGCTCCTTCGGGCCAGTACACTGCGTTATTGCCACCGCGGCGGATGCCCAGCGTCGCGCTGCGTACGGTCAACAGCGTCGCCTGCTCGCCGTCGGTGCCGGCGATCGCACGGCGAATGGTATGGGCGTGTTCCGGTATGGCGGCCGCGGTTCCTCCGGCAGCCGGCGGCAGGTGCGGTGAGCTCACTTCCAGGCGGTGCACGATGCGCACCGCCTGCCGGCCGCGGTAGACGTGGACCCGGATGGTGCTGCGCAGGTGCGGGGTGCCGTCCGCGTCAATGTGCGCGAAGCGATAGCGGATCACGGCGCGTTGCCAGCCCGACTCCTCGAGCGTCAGGTCGTGGATCGGTCCCTGGCGCAGCTCCTGGCCGCCGCCCAACGTCAGGGTCGCACTGCTGCCACGTTGCACCGGCCGCCATGCACCATCCCCGGTTGCCGTCTCGATGACCGGCAGCGGCGGGCCGTCGCCCGCCGTCATCCGGACCCGGAGGTTCTCCCCCGCGACCGACACCGCGTGGTCAGCGACCGAGCAGCGCAGACCGTTCGTACGAGGAGCGGCCGGGGAGGTCGGACTCAGGGTCAGATACGTAGCACTTCCATCTCACCCATGAACCGCACGGGGCGATCGAGGACGTAGAGATGACGGCGATTGTCGTGGCGGAACGGCACCATGCAGCCGATGGGATCGGCGCCGAGGGTGAC
>JAKZWC010000326.1:0-4312 GCA_047515735.1 Spirochaetales bacterium
TACGGCAGCGGTGGTCTGGATGGACATTGGCGCGAGGCGGTATTCGATACGGAGCTGATGACTCCTTCCTTCTCCAGCGGCCAGCCGCTCAGCAAGGTGACCATCGGAGCGCTGGCCGACCTCGGCTACAGCGTAAGCTACGGTCAGGCCGAGTCCTACACCCTCCCGAGCACCACCTCGTCGCGCCTGGAGGCAGCCGGCCACGAGATCCACCTCGGCAACGACATCCGCCAGGGGCCGGTCTTCGTGGTGGATATTCCTGAACAGGACGTCCCGGTGATCACCCCCTGAGGCAGACGCCGCCGAAGGCCGGCAACCGGCGCAGCAGCGCATCCGCGTCGATCCGCGTGCCGAGGTTCAGTCTCGCAACCAGCGCCGTCAGGTACGCAGGGCAACCCGAGCCGCACAGAAGTGGCCATTGACGCGGGTTGCGTGGACGCCGCTCACCCAGCGGCCACGAAAGCTCCCCGGTTCCAGGTGTTCCACGTGCAGTGCGAGGTAGCCGCCGTCGAACGCTCCCCGCCGGGTGCGCTGGTTGGCGAGCGAGCCCAGCCGCAGCGTGATCTCCGGCACCGCCGCGGCGGCCGGCCGTTGTTCCAGCACCAGCACACCGGGCCGCAGTGGATCGCGCGATCCTGCATCCCCGATTTCCAGGGCTCCCACCGCCTGCAGCTCGATTTCCACCCAGCCGAACAGCGGTGTGGTCACACCCTCGGCAAACACGCGCAGTGCCGCCTCGTTCGGCACCAGTTGGAGGCTTCCGGATACGGCGATCGGCCCGCCGTCCGCGGCGGGAGCGACCAGCGTCAGCAGATAGCGTCCCGCCGCCTCCTCCAGGGTAGCGTCAGCGCTCAGCGTCCCCGTCTCGGCGACACATGCAGCACTCGCCGCCGGACCGCGCGGTGAGTCCGCGGCCGTGGCGCAAGCCGCCAGCAGCAGGGCCAGCGGCACGCTGACAACACGCCGCGCCCGGCGTACGCCGCGAACCGCGTCAGCAGCCGCCCGCGACACCGCCGCCCCGCTCGCCTTATGTCGCATTATCTAATTCTCACATAAGTAAATATCCACAATTGTGGCATCATGTAGTCACATTGATCCTGCCTGCACCCTCAGCGGCACATGAGCTCGGCGATCCGCTCGCCGATGGCCATGCAGGTGTAGTTCGTGTTGGCCCGCACGCAGTCCGGCATGATGGAAGCGTCGGCGATCCGCAGGCCGTCGATGCCGTGCACCCTGCCCTCCTGATCCACCACGCTCTCCGGGTCGGCGGGGCTGCCCATGCGGCAGGTCGAAGACACGTGATGGCTGGTCTGCACGACCCGCAGCAGCCACTCGTCGAGGGCATCGTCGGCACGCAGTTCGGCGTCGGTGGGGCTGACCCGCCCGGCTACCAGCGGACGGAAGCTGCGGTGACGCAGCAGATTGACGGCGATGCGTATCGATTCCCGCATCCGTTCCCGGTCACTCGCCTCGGCCAGGTAGTGGTAGTCCAGCAGCGGCGGAACTTCGGCTCCCGGCGAGCGCAGGCGAACGCTCCCGGCGCCGGCGGCGAGATACAGCGCGGGCACCACGGTGAAGCCGATGGGTACCGATCCCACCCGCCGGTAGTGGCCCTCGGCGGTAGCGAACCCGGTCGGCAGCATGATCATGTCGTTGCGCAGTGAGGACCCGGCCGCGGTGTAGCGCAGCCCGATCTGCAGCCGCGGCTCCGTACCCGACTGCCGGAAACCATCCGCCGCGCGCACCACGACCGCGGCCTGCGGGTGGTCGCGCAGGTTGGCGCCGACGCCGGGCTGGTCGTGTACCACGGACACGCCCACCTCGCGCAGATGGTCGGCGGGTCCGATGCCGGAGCGGAGCAGCAGGTGGGGCGTGCCGATCGCGCCGCAGCAAAGCAGCACCTCCGCGCCGTACACCGACTCGGTTCCCTCCGGGTCGCGCACCGTGACGCCCGCGGCGCGGCCTCGTTCCAGCAGCAGGCGCTCTACGTGACAGCACGGCCTGATGGCCAGGTTGCGGCGGCCGCGGGCGGGGTCCAGGTAGCCCATGGCCGCGCTCCAGCGCACGCCGTCGGCGCCATGGTTGAACGGCAGCGAGCCGACGCCGGTGGAATCGGGGGCGTTGTGATCGGCGCACTCGGCGTAGCCGGCATCCACACACGCCTCGAGGAACGCCTGCTGCTCGGGCTGCAACTCGCGGCGGCCGAAGCGGCGCACGGGGATCGGACCGGCGGCCCCGTGACAGGGATCGGCGAAGTCGGGGTCGGACTCGACGCGCCGCAGGCTGGGTAGCAGTTCGGCGAAGCTCCACGCGGGACAGCCGGCGGCGGCCCAGGCGTCGTAGTCCTCCGGCACCCCGCGCAGGAAGATCTGCGCGTTGATGGCGCTGGAGCCGCCCACCACCTTGCCGCGCGGCACGAACATGCGCGGCTGGTAGCGGGTGGCGCGGGCACGGTAGTCCCAGCCGTAGGCGGTGTCGTAGCCGAACGCGAGCGCCCACAGGTCGCGGTGGCGGCCGAAGCCGTAGCGGACCTCCTCCGGCAACCGCCGGTCGGGGAAGTCGGGACCGGCCTCGAGCAGCAGCACGCGGCGTGCCGGATCCTCCGACAGCCGCGCGGCCAGCACCGCCCCGGCGGCCCCGGCGCCGACGATGATCGTATCGTAGTGCGCCCCGCCCATCGGCACCCCGGCGAGCATGGGCACCGGTCGCAGAGCTGTCAACCGAAGCGCAGCATTGCCAGGACGGTCCGCTCAGCCGAATTCGAACAGCTTCCGGGCATTTTCTCCGAGTAGCAACCTGCGTTCGTCGGCGCTGAGCCAGTCGAACCCTTCGCGCACCAGGCGCAGCTCGTCGGCCAGGGAGGGCCAGCCGTGCGCTTCGCGGTGGTAGCCGGGGTAGCCGGTGCCCCACAGACAGCGCTCGATCCCGAACGCGTCGATCGCCCGCCCCACCACTTCGTGCATGTCACGATACGGATACCCCTCGTCCGAGCGGCTGTGGACGTCCGAGATCGTCAGCCGGGCGTTCGGGTGGCGCGCCAGGGCCAGGACCGGCGCATAGTCGTGCCAGTCCGTCGCGGCCATCGCCGGCTCCGGGTACATCAGGTGATCGATGATCCAGGTGATGCCGGGGTACCAACCGGCCACTGCATCGAGTTGATGCGCGTTGGGCACCCGGTTGTGCACCTTCACGATGCCGGAGCGGGCCTCGATCTCCTTGAACAGGGCCACGTTGTGGGGCCGCGTGAGAATCTCCACGTCCGGGTAGTAGTCGGGATGGAGGCGGAAGCCACGCATGGCGAACCGATCCATCCACGTCGCCACCTTCTGCGCGTTGCCGTGATCCAGCGGATCGATCAGTCCGATCGCGCACAGGCGGCTGCTGTCCGCGGCCGCCCGCGCCACGTAGGTGTTGTCCCAGGTCGACCAGCTCGTCTGCACCAGCACCGCCGCGCCGACTCCGTTGGCGTCCATGTCGTCGAGCAGCAGTTCCACCGGCCCCGCCGCGTCGGGCAAGGCGGTAAAGCTCGGCGCGGTCGGCCCGACCGGCGCTACCGGCGGCATCTCCCACACGTGCACGTGAGTATCCACAATCATCGTTCGCTCCCGAGTGTGATCCGATTCGCCGTCCGATCCCGCCCGCAAACCACGGCGCTCAATTGCAAGGGTCGGCGGCGTCCCGCAAGGGCATTGCCATCCTCTCGATCCATGCTCCGGAATCTTCGTGCAGGTAGCGTTCCTCGAAAGCGAAGCCGCAGTTCGTAGAAGCGACGCCCGAGCGTGTTGTCCTCGAAGACTTCGACCCGCAACGGACCTTTCAAGGAGACGGCGTGGTCGACCAATGCCCTGCCAAGCCCTTTCCGTGGAAGGAGGGATGCAGGAAGAGACCTGCGATTTCATTTTCGATCAGGTCGATGAATCCGATCGGAGCCCCGCATTCCTCCAGCACCCACCTCTCACCATCGCCACGGAAGACGTTGCGCATGAATTCCGCCGCTCGTACCATGAAATCCTCGGACAGAAAGTGATGCGCGAGCGCACTCGCCTCGCGCCATACCTCAAGCAACGCATCCCCGTCGCCTGGCCTGTACTCTCTGATCATGGAGCTGTCACTCGGCGCACGGTCCACGGTAGGCAAGCGTGGCCCAGCTGGTCAAGTTGGGCATGCTTCGAGTGTGCAGGAGGATTGCCTATTACGAATCAGACTATCGCGCCATTTGAGCAGTTTGAAGTCGGTCAGCTGCTTATCATTCCTCGCCGCATAGTTGACACGGCCGGCGGAAATCGGGTTCGTTCAGCGCTCACCATGAGAG
>JAKZWC010000327.1:0-12088 GCA_047515735.1 Spirochaetales bacterium
CGGACTCCACTGCGGTGGCGTCCAGCCGCTCCTTTGCCGCGGCCGGCAGCTCCCAGTCCGCGGCGGCGAACAGCTCGTCCACGTGCGCCGGCAGCTCAGCGCCGAGGATCGGGGCGGTCAGGGCCGGGTTGGCCAGCAGCCAGGCTACCGCCACCTGCGCCGGGGTGCGTTGCGCCTCCCTCGCCACTTCGTCGAGTGCGGCCCGTAGCGGCGCCGTGCGGCGCAGCATCTCCGCCGCGTGCGGGTTCGCCGCCCAGTGATTGTGGGCCGGTAACGGCTTCCCGTCGCGCACCTCGCCGGTGAGCAGCCCGATCGCCAGCGGGCTGTAGGTGATCAGCCCGAGCCCGAAGCGGCGGCACAGCGGCGCTATCTCCCGCTCGATGAGCCAGCGCTGAACCAGGCTGTACGGGTACTGCAATACCGCGGGGCGGTGCAGCCCGAGCGCGTCCGCGATCCACAGCAGCTCGACCAGCTCCGTGGGGTGGTGGTTGCTCACCCCGATGTAGCGCGCCTTGCCCGCCGTTACCACGTCGTGCAGCGCCCGCAGGCTCTCCTCCAGTGGAGTCGCCGGGTCCGGCTGATGCATGAAGTACACATCCAGGTAGTCGGTCTGCAGGCGGCGCAGGGTGTCGTCGATCTCGGCCATGACGTAGCGCCGCGACAGGCCGCCCCGATTGGCGCCCTCCCCCATCGACTGCCCCACCTTGCTGGTGAGCACCAGTCGCTCGCGAACGCCGAGCCGCCGTACCAGGCGACCCACCAGTTCCTCGGACTCGCCAAAGCCGTACACGTTGGCGCAATCGAAGAAGTTGCAGCCCAGCTCCACGGCGCGCTCGAAGGTGGCCACACACTCCTGCTCGTCGCGCCGTCCGCGGCGGTAGCCGCGGAACGCGGTACCCAGACACAGGGGTGACACCTGCACCCCGGTGCTCCCCAGAGGACGATACTTCATGGCCGCGAAGGTAATCGCGGCGGCCACGCCGCGTCGAGGGCGCGGCTCGTCGGGCCTCGACTTTCCGCTGGATTGCCCATACGCTCGGCAGAGGGGCGACATGGTTACCCAGAGGCCCAACGTAAAGTTCACCTACGCGGACTACCGGAATGCGCCGGAAGACAAGCGCTACGAGTTGTTGGACGGGGAGTTGGTCGTGTCTCCAGCGCCAAAGGAAGTACATCAACGGGTGCTTGGCAACCTGTATCTGGAATTGACGCTGTTCGTACGCGAACGCCACGTGGGACGGGTGTATCTGTCTCCCTTCGACGTGGTGCTGACCGACACCGATGTGGTGCAGCCCGATCTGCTGTTCGTATCCAACGAACGCGCGGGCATCGTCACCGAGGACAACGCGCGCGGCGGACCGGACCTGGTGATCGAAATCCTCTCCCCTTCCACCGTCGAGCGGGATCTCACCTTCAAGCGCGCGCTGTACGCGAGACACGGAGTGACCGAGTACTGGCTGGTGGATACGGACGCGCGCACCATCGAGGTGCTGGCACTGGGCGAGCAGGACTTCGTACGCGTGCAGCGTTACGTGGCAGGTGAGCGCTTGACCTCACCGGTATTGGCCGGATTCAGCCTCGATACCAGCGAAATCTTTCGTCATTAGGTTCCGCTGTCAGGTGGAGCGGGCGGCGCGCCACTGCTCGTATTCGCGCCGGCCCTGCTCGTTCAGCGGGTAGTAGGTGCCGATGGAGCCGCCCTGCGCCAGCTTGATGCGGCTGAACTCCTCCCACTCTTCGTGGGCTACGGTGGCGGAGGCCAGCTCGGCGGCCATCTTGCGCGGCACGATCACCGCGCCGTCGTCATCGGCGATCACGATGTCGCCCGGCAGCGCCAGCACCCGGCTGACGGCCACCGGCACGTTATAGGCCCACGGGAACAGGGTGCCCTGCGAGGCGTAGTGCGGAGTCACCCCCACGGTCCACAAGGGGAGGCCGATGGAGCGCACCTTGGGCCAGTCGCGGATGCAGCCGTCGACCACCAGCCCGACGCCGCCGCGACCCTTCAGGTAGGTGATCAGCATCTCACCGAGGCAGCCGGTGTAGTGGTCGCCGTATGCCTGCACCGCCAGCACGTCGCCGGGGCGGATCTCGTCCAGCACCCGCCACAGCGCGCTCACCTTCTCCACGTGCTCCTGCTCCATACCACTGGCGATGTCCTCCCGCTGCGGCATGAACTGGAGGGTGACGGCAGTGCCCACCGCCCTGCTCCCCGGCAGGCGCGCCACAGGGCCGGCGATGAAGCTCTGGCGCACCCCCATCCCGTGCAGCCCCGCCGCCGCCGTGGCCGCGCTGACCCGTTCGAGCTGCTCCAGCAGCTCCGGCTCGGCGCGGGCGAAGTCGGGACCGTGAATCGGCAGCGCAATGCCGTCCGGCATGTGCTCTGGGCCGACCGGCACGAACTCTTCCTGTGACATCACGCCTCCGGCAGTTCGTTGAGGAAGTTGTCGGGCGGTCCGAACGCCTCCCAGGTGGTGTTGAAGAAGCTGCGCTGCGTGGCGCTCAGCGTCGCCATGATATCCCCGGATGGCAGGCGGCCGCCCTGGTAGTGATAGGTGGCGGCGCGGTCGTTGTACTTGTAGAACAGGCCGTAGCGCGGTTCCTCCGCCTGCCAGGTGTTGGCGCCATGGGCCAGTGTCTCGGTGAAGATGAGCGCCGAGCCCTTGGGCGCGGGGATGTTGCGCACCAGCGGGCCGTCGACCGCGTACAGCCGCTCCCGGTCCTCCGCCGGTACCGGGAAGTCGGACTTGTGCGAGCCCGGAATGCAGGCAAAGCCGCCGTCCTCGGCGCGGATCTCCTGGAGCGCGAACGACACCACCGTAAGCCCGGTAAAGATCTGGTCGCCCTGCACGTAGTAGCGGAAGTTGACACGTCCGCCGCGGTGCCCGCCATGCATCTCGAACGGCGGACACCCCCTGGTACGTATCAGGCTGTAGTGGCTCTCCAGGCGCAGCTTGGGGCCGATGATCTCGGTCAGCACGGCGAGCAGCTTCGGATGATCGATCAGGGTGGTGAACGGCTCGCCGGCGTTGACCAGGTGGGCGGCGCGATACCAGGTGCCGCGTGCGTCGTAGCCGTCCGGCGTCTGCTCCAGCGGCTGCATCCGGTCCCGGATCTTGCTCTTGGCGAGCTCGCACTGCGCGGCGCTGAGCACGTCCTCGACGATCACGAAGCCGTGCAGGTCGAACAGGTACTTCTGGGTGGCGGTCATCGGCTCCACTCTATGAGCTTGCGGGATTGCGGACAAGCGCGCGGCGGGCACGGGTACGGTCGGACGGCGCGGGGCATGGGGGCTTGGCGGCCGGCCGCCGCAACGGCATGCTCAGTTCGGCGAACAGCATGAAGATCGATTGCCAGAGCCATATCCTGCCGCCGGCCTATGCCGAAGCCCTGGCCGGAAACCGGCGCCCGCCCTTCACCCGGGTCGATGCCGACAGCTATACCGTCTCCTATCCGGGCATGCAGACGTTCCGCATGGACCGCGAGCTTTACTCGGTCGCCACCAAGCTGCGCGCCATGGACGCCGCCGGCATCGACGTCAGCGTGATCAGCGTCAACATGCCGGGCCCGGAGTTGCTGGAGCCGGAGGTGGGGGTTGCGGCGGCGCGCACCTGCAACGAGGAGCTGGCCGCCGCCTGCGCGCGCCACCCGCAGCGGCTGGCCGGACTGGCCTGCCTGCCCTGGCAGGTGCCGGACGCGGCACTCGCCGAGCTGGAGCGCGCCGCGGGCGAGCTCGGCCTGCGCGGCGTCATGCTCTACTCCCACGTTGGCGCCGGGCCGGTGGACGGCGCCGCGTATCTGCCGATCTATGCCCGCCTGGAAGAGTTGGGGCTGCCGCTGGTGCTGCACCCGTGCGTGCCGCCCTGGGGCGCCGAGATCGGCGACTACTCGATGATCACCATGGTGGGCCTGATGGTCGACCACAGTTTCGCCGCCCTGCGCCTGATCCTGAGCGGGATGCTGGAACGCTACCCCCGCCTGCGCGTGGTGCAGCCGCATTGCGGCGGCGTGCTGCCCTATCTGTGGGGCCGCATCCGCCATCAGACCGAGGTGATGGGGCGAGGCACCGAGCGCATCTCACGTCCGGCCACCGAGCTGTATCGGCGCGTGTACCTGGACACTGCCTCGCCCTGGCCGCCGGCGCTGCGCCTGGTGCACGAGTTCGCCGGCGCCGACCGGATGCTGTTCAGCAGCGACCACCCGTGGGTGGAGATTCGCCTGCTCACGGATGCCCTCGACCAGCTCGGCCTCCCGCCCGCGGACCTGGCCCGCATCTACGCCGGCAACGCGCAGGAGCTGTTCGCCATCCGCTGACGGGCGCGGGCCGCGGCGGTGGCGTTGACCCGACCGGCGGCGACGCGCACAATCGGCGCGACGCAGCATGGCGCGAGGCACCGTATTCCCCGCGGAGGGGAGCAGCTACACCGACCCAATAACCGGCGCGCTGGTGCGCCGGGTTACCGGCCACCAGTCGATCCATCACCATCCGTTCTACTATCTGCCGCCGATGGACGATGCCATGGCGCACCTGGTGTTCATTTCACACCGCAGCGGCAGCGCCGAGATCTACCTGGAGCTGCAGGCGGACCGCCGCATCGTGCAGTTGACGGACCATCCGGGGCTGGCGGAGTGGTCGGTGCACCCCTCCCACGACGGGCGCTACGTGTACTTCACGGATCTCGAGGGCTGCTGGCGGGTGGAGACGGCGACTTGCCGCGAGGAGCAGCTCGTCGCGTTCGACTCGGCGGAAACACGGCACAAGGGGTTCGTGGGTGCGGCCATGGGCACCACCACCGTGAGCCGCGACGACCGCTGGTGGGCGGTACCGGTGAACGCGCCCGAGCTGGGCCGCATGCTGCTGGTGGACACCGCCACCGGCGCGGCGGACTACGTCCTGGAAGCGACCACCATCGGCCACCCCGAGTTCCACCCCGACGACGCGGAGTGGCTGCGCTTCGCCGGGCCGTATCAGCAGCGCATCTGGGTCGCGCGCCGCGACGGCAGCGAGCAGCGCCTCGCCTACCGGCGCGACGCCGCCGCCAAGGAGTGGATCGTACACGAGACCTGGCGCCCGGGAACGCGCGAGATAGTGACCACCAGGTGGCCGCACGGG
The DNA here is from genome assembly GCA_047515735.1 of Spirochaetales bacterium. Taxonomy (GTDB): domain Bacteria; phylum Spirochaetota; class Spirochaetia; order SZUA-6; family Bin103; genus Bin103. The sequence continues at coordinate 5,114 of JAKZWC010000327.1, forward strand.
ATGATCGGCATCGAGGTGGACACCGGCGCGGTCCGCCAAGTGTGCAGTTTCAACGCCTGGCACGCGGCGATCTCCCGCGACGGCACCCGGCTCGTGAGCGACACCACCTTCCCGGACCGAGGCCTGATGTTGTTCGATGCAGGTGGCGCCGGCACGCCGCGGCCGCTGTGCAGCTCCCAGGCGAGCAACGTAGGGGCGCACTGGGACACCGACCACTGTCCGTACGACGATGGCCCGGTGCAGGTGTACGCCCCGCAGCACACTCACCCGCACCCCGCGTTCTCGCCGGATGGGCGCCGGGTGGTGTTCACCAGCGACCGCACCGGACAGGCACAAGTCTACGTCGCCGAAATCCCCGAGTGAAGACCCACCCGCGGACGCAAGGAGCACTCGATGAACCACAGCAAGTCGTGGCGCAACATCTTTCCCGCTACCTGTCTGCCGCTGACCGCGGACTACGGCATCAATGAGCCGGAGCTGCGCGCCTACGTGCGCTGGCTGGCGGACTTCGACCTGATCGACGGCCTGGTATGCAACGGCCATACCGGGGAGATCGCGTCGTTACGGCCAGAGGAGCGGGCGCAGGTGACCGCCATCATCGCCGACGAGGTGGGCGACCGCGTCACGGTGGTGTCCGGGATCAGCGCCGAGGGCACCCTGGAGGCGGTCGACCACGCCTGCGCCGCCCAGGAAGCCGGCGCCGACGGCATCCTGGTGATGCCGCCGCACACCTGGCTGCGCTTCGGGATGAAGCCGGAGTCGCCGGTGCAGTTCTTCCGCCGCATCGCGGAGGCGATCGACATCGGCATCATCATCCACCTCTACCCGTTCGTCACCAAGGCGTTCTACCCGGCCGAGACAGTGCTGGAGCTGGCGCGGATCCCCAACGTGAAGGCGCTGAAGACCGGCACCCGCCACATGGCGCTGTACGAGCGCGATTGCCGGCTGTTCCGCGCCCGCGCGCCGGAGCTCTCGCTGCTCACCTGCCACGACGAATCGCTGCTGTCCTCGATGTACGTCGGAGTCGACGGCGCCCTGATCGGGTTCGCCGGGTGCATCCCGGAATTGATCTGCGACGCCTGGCAGGCGGTGTTGGATGACGACTTCCGGCGCACGCGCGAACTGCAGGAGCGGATCTTTCCGATGGCGGAGGCGATCTACGGCATCGGCCAGCCGTCGGGCGAAGCGCATGCGCGCATGAACGAAGCGCTCTACCAGCGCGGCGTGTTCAGCTCGCCGCTGATGCGCGAGCCGGTACAGCCGCTCTCCGCCGCCGAACAGCGCCAGGTGAGCGCGGCGCTGGCGAGCGCCGCAGTGGGGCGCGTGTCGCTCGACTACAGCGCTGCCGCGGAACCCACCCTGGCGGCGACGACGTAACGCGGAAGACGCATCGGCCAAGGCGCCGCTGCGGCGGGCTCAGCCGCTCCCGGAGCGCAGCGCGGTGTCGCGGCGGAACGCGGCGAGCGTAGCCGCTGGATCCGGAACCGGGAGCAGATCCCCGGTCGACTGCATGTGTCCGCCAAGCGCGCCGAGCAGCTCGGTCACCCGCCGGTCGTGGACCGGATCGACCGCCAGGTTCACCGTCTCCTCGGGATCCGCAACGGTGTCGTAGAGTTCCAGGAAGATCTCGTCCTTGAACAGGTCCACGATCAGCTTGTGGCGGCCCGAGACCACGGCGCGCTGGAAGTTGCCGCGCGCGCCGTTGCCGTCGAACTGGATGAAGATCGCCCGTTCCTGCCAGTCGTCGCCGGCCGCTTCGTCCTCGGACAGCAGCGGTACCAGGGAGCGCCCGCTGACGCCTTCGGGGAGGGGAAGCTGGCACAGCTCACACAGCGTCGGCAGCACGTCGACCGCACTCACCAGTTGGTCCCGCACGCCGGCAGGGGGCGAGCTTCCCGGCAGCTTCAGCACGATTGGCGTGCGCACCGACTCCTCGTACATGCACATCTTCTGAAACAGGCAGTGCGAGCCGAGCATCTCGCCGTGGTCCGCGAGGAACAGGATCAGCGCATCCTCGTACATCTCGCGCGCCTTGAGCTCGTCGACGATCCGGCCGACCGCGTGGTCGAGCAGCGCCACCAGTCCCAGGTACACCCGCCAGATCGGCTCCCACTGCGCGCGGGTGTAGCGGCTGCCGATGGCGCCGGTGAGGTTGTAGAGCTGCAGCGGCGACTGATCCGGGTACCAGGTCCCGACGTTGGCCGGCAGCTCCACCCGATCCACCTGCGAATGCCAGGGCTCCGGGATGTCGTACGGCGGATGGGGCGCCACGAACATCGCGTTGAGGGCGAACGGTGCGGCGCCACTGTAACTGCGAATTGCCTCCACCGCGTGGTTGGCGATGAACCCGTCGAAGAAACTGTCGAAGCCGTGCTCGTAGACGCCGGTCGTCGGAATCGAGTAGCGCTTCATGCGGGTGGTGCGGCCGCCGACCATCTCCGGGGCCATGCCGCGGAACGCGGGGCCGCCCGGCGGCCGGTGCCCTTGGCGCTGCAGGTGGCCGGCGTAGTCGGCCATGGTGACCCACCGGGTGCCCGTCCCGGGGCGTTGTTCGAGCCGCCGCGCGTAGTACAGATGCTGCTTGCCGACGTGGACGCTCTCCCAGTCACGCTCGATCAGGTCGTAGAGGTTCGGGATCTCGGCCCGGACGTTGCCGTGCGCGGCATCGACCGGGTCCCACGGGTTGATGATGCTGCCGGTCTCGTTCGGCGTCCTCCCGGTGAAGAAGGAACCGCGCGCCGGCACGCACAGCGGCGACGCGCAGTAGCCGCGCTCGAAGCGAACGCTCTCGTCGAGCAGCCGGTTGATGTTCGGGGTGTGCGGTCCAAGGGCGTCCCAGCGGAGCTGGTCGGCCATCAGCACGATCAGGTGCGGCCTAGCGGACATGGATGGATGCTACCAGGCCTAGCGCACGGCGCGAACTGCGCGCCAACCAGCAGGCGGACCCGCAGTTCAACGTCACGGCGTAGCGCGTGTTCTGCATGTCGCTCCGTGATAGAGTGCCAACGGCACGGCGGCGCCTGCACCGGCGCTGGCAGACAACCGCAGGAGGATTTCATGCCTACCGCGGGCACGCTCCAGATCGACAACGACGAGGGAAAGCACTCCTACGTCCTCGAATACGAGCATTGATCCGCTAGCAGTGCCCCCCAGCTAACCGCGGGAGGACGAATACCCAGACCCAGAAAGCTCAAAGCAGTCTCCCCTAAGATCATACCCTGAAAAAGTAGAGGACCGATAGTAGGCAGACTCAAGACAATCGCCGTGATGGTCTCTCCGGAAACAATAGCGGGAAGAGTCCATCCAATGGTGCTGACGACAGGATTGATTGCTACTCGTATCGGGTATTTGAATAGAAGAGCTCTTTCGGAAACACCCTTGGCTCGGGCAGTAACGACATATTGCTTCTGCAGTTCATCCAAGAGACAGCCTCGCATCACTCGGATGAGTCCGGCGGTGCCCGCGGTTCCAATGACTTCCGAGACTCCAGGGAGCTACTTGATACTCAGCGGAGAAGAGACCGCCGGGCATAATACCAAGATATTTGTGTAGAAGATACATCAAGACCAAGGCCAGAAGAAAGTTTGGAGTAGCCAGACCGGCAAATCCGGTTATCGTAAAAGCATAATCGCCAACAGAATACTGATGCGTGGCCGAGTAGATTCCAATTGGTACGGACACAGCATAGACGAAGAGGAGAGTTGTCATAGATATGGCTACTGTCAGGGGAAGTCGCTTACCAATTAACTTGCTTACCGGCTCATTGAACTCGAAAGATCTACCAAAATCGACACCGCGAACAGGATAACGATCATATAGAGAAATCGGCGGATGATGTAAGATCGCATCTCTTCTCTAGGAGTATCGCACGATGACCCTGAGCTCGCCATCGCACGGCAGATTCACCGTTTCCATATCCGCGTCATAGTCATCCCATGACTTGCCGTTTACTTCGACCGCCGTGATTTTTCGACCCCCTGGCACTCGAAGCCGCAAGACTACAGGCGCCCCGACTCCATTTGGCATAGTTACGGTCGCCTGCAGTGCCTCAGGCAGGTCTGATGTGATCTCGTAGCTCACTCTGCCCCACCGTGTGGGTGCTCCTTTCACGCTGATCCGCTTGCCATGTTCTAGCCATGCACGGGGGGTCGCCTTGGCAAGCCAGATCTTCGATGTGAGGGGATCCTCAAAAACCAGCATCCACTTGGTAACTGCGGGAATGTTCAGTTGTGCCGGTATGCAATGCGGACCGTACCGGCCTTCGTCTCTATCCAGGCTGGTACTCTCAAAGGCCGTCCACGTGCCGCGGGTATATACGTGAGCGATGATACTGTAGTAGAACAACAGGAACTCCCGAATCAAATCGTGCTGCAGGAGACCGTACGCCTGCCCGTACACGGTGAATCCGAGCAGCCGATCGCGCTGGGTGGAATTGACACCCAGCATCAGCATGTAGTGGCTGGCGCAGGAGCTTTGGATCATCTCCACCTTTTCCCTGCTGAGCACTCCGGAGTGAAACATCTCGGAGTAGCTTCGACAGGCGCAGATACGCGGACTACCCTCGGTGCCCTTGAAATGCCAATGCTCGGCGATCTCCCTGTAGCCGGCCATCGCGGGAAGGAACGGCATTCCCTGATCATCGGTGACAATCGACCTCTCGATCGCGATGTCGATATCTCCTCGCAGCGATTCTGCCTCGCCCAGAAGCCTCTTACCACGCGCAACCAGATCATCCCGATCTAGCTTCTCTCCGATTTCCACCCACGTTCGGCCCAGGTCACGAAAACCTCGCCACGCCTCGGTGTTGTTGGAAAAATAGGGGCGCTCGCAGTCAAACATAGAGCGCGGCATATCGTACGTGTCGGCCTCGTCCCACCCGGCAATCATGCCGTAAGCCGGGTCATCCTCGGGTAGTTCCAGAGCTGTCTCCCGTCGAGACAGCAGAATACTGACGATTCCACCTATCTTCTGCTCGTATTTGATCAACAGCTCCGCGTCGGCGGTAAAATCGTAGTACTGAGCCAGACATGTCAGCATCCTGCCGTACTGCGCGATCTCAGGACCACGATAGTCGCTTGAGCCGTCATCGCGCACAAAATCATCGTAGTAATTCTCCAAGTAGCTCCTGGCTGTGTCAAAGAGACCCCACTCGAGGTAGCAATTCACGCTGGAGTTGAACGTATCCTGGAATCCGTCCTGGTTGGGGACGCTATAGAAGTGAGTCGCACCGTAACGGGGACGGGCCCCTACGCGGGTAATCATCTCCAGAACAAGTGAATGGCGACAGAAGTCCGCAACCCAGGCTTCGGGCAACTCGACCTCCATGGCACCCTCGAGACTCGAGGACCAGTAGTTGTGTAGTTCCAGTAGCCCCGCGTAGAAGCCCTCCGCCGCCGGTTCCTTTTTCCACGGATATGGAAGATAGGTGTCTATGTAGTGAGCTTCAGCGAGTTCTCCTTTGTCGATCTTCAGCAGCCGATACCAGACCGGTTGCCGATTGCGTGAAGGCGGATCGACTATTCCGAACGCTGTCATGTCCCAATCCCGTTTTTCGTCCGCCGGATACGCGAAACGCACTACCGGAAGCCAGCCGCCCACCAGCCCTTCCCAGACAGCCTCCTGCTGCATCACCTCGTCGACCTCCGGGGCGTAGTTGACGGGGGTGAAATTGTAAGAGCTGCCGTTGTAGAAAAAGGGTACGGCCTCCAGATTGTCGCGGCTCCCCACGAAGGTGTGAGCCGTCTCGCCCCAACCGGACCTCGCGTGGCGAATCGGCGGAACACAGGCAGCCACTACTTCATACGAGGGATCGCCATCCTGCTCCAGAATCTCCCTCCCCAGTATGTCCTCGGGCGCATTAATGATCTCCTCCTTGGAATGCCCTCGATAGCATGAATCCTCTGCAACTCGAGTTGGTTCAAGCGTCTTTGGCAGATCCAGCAATACACCCGCCTCATTGATGTAAACGATGTGACCATCTTTCACGGTCAGATCTTCCAGCACAATGACCGGGTCTGAACCGTCTCGGCGCAGGACCGCCATGAGCGTCCACCGCCCAAACCGCTCGTGCTGCCGCAGTTTTCTGATCTCCTGCGACTCAGGATCTCGGACAGTGACCTCCTCGCCAACCTGAAGCAGTACGGGTATACCGGAGTCTGCGTTCTTCACGTTCATTTCATCCCTCCCTTAGCGTAAACATTGCGTAATCGACGAGAAGATCCCAATAAAATGTGCCCGAGCCTCGTTTTCATGAAAGACTCGGGCAGGTCAACGAACTAGAGAAGTGATCGTTTCCAATCGATACGAGCGATCTCTATCCTGTCCTTCTCGGTTCCCCTTCTTTTACTGCTTAAAGTAAAGCTGCCAAGAAGGTAGAATACCGTTCAGGGCAGTTGACACCACCTCTTCTCCAGCTTCTAGAGGAACATCCCGATGTTATTCTTGGCTATGTAAACTTGAGGAACTTCTCCCACAGTGCCAATTACAAACAGCTTATCTGCAAGCCAACCGTGACATGCTTGGTAGGCTTCCGCATATTCCTCAGAACCGTAGGCGACCTCCAGACTTTGCTGCTGCAACGGGATCAGCGCCAACATCTCCTCAGGCGGCTTCTCACCAGGATACTCTCCTCCATAGTCGTCTGCCAAGGTGTCTTTCCCTCCAGGATGTCCCAATGTGCTTGGAGCCAAAAAACCAAGGAGCTGAATACACGTCCCCGTCGGGTAGAGCGCTGGCGCGCGCACCCGTCTTGCCGCAGATCCAGCGGAGATCCGCGAACGCGGTCGTGGCCGGTGCCACCGCCGCGAGGCCGGCGGGCGATCTAGGGGCCACGATCGCCAGGACGACGGCACCTGCGCCGGAGACCGCGGTGGCCACTCCGGAGATCCCGAGCAGCACCGGCACCAGCCGCGAGCCCAAGCGCCGGCGCATGATCCAGGTGCGCAACAGGAACCAGGCTCCCACCAGCAGCGCGAG
>JAKZWC010000328.1:0-8168 GCA_047515735.1 Spirochaetales bacterium
GCCGCGGCCGAGGGGCGCCGCAGCGAGCCGTGGGCCAGCGCCGCTTCCACGACGGCTGCCTGCCCGGTTGGAGCTGCCGCCGCCGGACGCTTCACGCTTGCTCCGGCAACGAGCCGATCAGCCGCGCCGACGTGGGGGTACCGCGTGCGACCGTCGAGGTCCGTTGCTCTCCCTGCATTCGCTATCCCGATTTGACGTAGGGGATGCCGCTGGCCCTCGGGGCCACGGCGCGGCCGACGAAGCCGGCCAGCAGCAGCACCACCAGCGCGTAGGGGAGCGCCTCGATGATGAACGGCGCCGCGCCGACCAGCTCGCGTACCAGTCCGGAGCGGGCGTCCAGGTCGAACGCCCCCTGCACGCGGGCGGCAACCGCTTCCAGGAACCCGAATAACAGGCAGGCGAGCAATGTAGGCACAGGGCGCCACTTTCCAAAAACGAGGGCCGCCAGGGCAATGAATCCCTTGCCCGCGGTCATGTCCTTGATGAAGGCCGCCGACTGCGCGGTGGCAAGGTAGGCCCCGGCCACCCCGCACAGCGCCCCGCACAGCAGCACCGCGCGGTAGCGCATGCCGGCCACCGAGATGCCGGCGGTGTCCACCGCCTCCGGGTTCTCGCCCACGGCGCGCAGGCGCAGGCCGAAGCGGGTCCGGTACACCACCCAGAACGTCAGCGGCACCGCCAGGAACGCGAGGTACACCAGCACGTTGTGGCCCGACAGCAGCTCGCTGTACAGGTGGCCGACCAGCGGCACCTCCTGCATCGCCTCGGCGCCGGGCCACACCACCGGACGGAAGCGCCCCTCCGGCGGCAGTTGCGGCGTCCGCCCGCCCTGGCTGAACCAAGCGATTCCGAGCATCACGGTGAGCCCCGAGACCAGGATGTTAATCGCCACTCCGGAGACGATCTGGTTGCCGTGATAACGGATGCTGGCGACGCCGTGCAGCAGCGCCAGCAGCATCGACGCGGCCATCCCGGCCAGCAGACCGACCCAGGCCGCGGCCGGCAGCAGAGCGGTCAGCCCGGCTGCCGCCAGCCGCTCGGAGCACACGTAGGAGGCGGCCGCCGCCGCGAACGCGGCGCCCAGCATCTTGCCTTCCAGGCCGATGTCCACGATCCCCGAGCGCTCCGAGAACAGGCCCGCCAGGGCGGCCAGCACCAGGGGCACCGATACCCGGAGCGTGGCGTCCAGCAGCAGGATGAAGAACCTCACGGCTTCCACGGTGCCGCTACTCCGTTTCCGCGGCGGCAGGTGCCGGCCGCCGCGCCCGGAACCAGGGCCGCAGCACCGGCAGGAACAGGTACTCCAGGGCGCCCACGAACAGGATCACCAGACCCTGGATCACCACCACCAGGTCGCGCGTCACCTTGGGCATCTCGAAGGCCAGCTCGGCCCCCCCCTGGTAGAGCGCCCCGAACAGCAGGCTCGCCAGCACAATCCCGACCGGGTGGTTGCGCCCCATCAGCGACACCGCGATGCCGACGAAGCCGTAGCCGGCGGTGAAGTTGAGCAGCAGGCGGTGGTTGACCCCCATCACCTCGTTGAGCCCCATCATGCCCGCCAGCGCACCGGAGATCGCCATCGCCCGGATGATGTTGCGCGCCGGGGAGATGCCGGCGTAGACCGCGGCCGCGGGGTTGGCCCCGACCGTGCGCAGCTCGTAGCCCCAGCGGGTGTGCCAGATGTAGATCCACACCAGGACCCCGCACACCAGAGCGAATGGGAACGCCAGGTTCAGCGGCGTGCGCGGGAAGTCGATCCCGATCCGGCCGAGCAGGTCGTGCATCGCCGGCAGGGTGGCGTGCTCGGCGAAGGAGCGGCTCTGCGGCGACATCTGGCCTGGCTCGATCAGCACGTTCACCAGCAGATAGACCATCAGGGTGGCGGCGATGAAGTTGAACATGATGGTGGTGATCACCACGTGCGATCCGCGCCGCGCCTGCAGGTAGCCCGGCACCCAAGCCCACAGCGCTCCGAACAGGGCGCCGCCCAGCACCGCCACCGGCACCAGCAGCAGGAAGGGAAGTCCGTCGAGGAACAGGCACACCAGGCCGACGCCGAGGCCGCCGATGTAGCCCTGGCCCTCGCCGCCGATGTTGAACAGCCCGCAGTGCAACGCTACCGAGACCGCGAGTGCGGTGAAGATGAAGTTGGTGGCGTAGTACAGGGTGTAGCCCCATGCTTCGCGGAAGCCGAAGGCGCCGCGCACCAGGCTCACCAGCGCCTGCACCGGGTTCTCTCCCAGTATCACGATCACGATGCCCGACACCGCGAACGCCGCCAGCAGATTGATCAGCGGCAGCAGCGCGGTTCCGGCCCAGCGCGGCAGGCCGGAAGCGGGATCGTTGGCTGCCACCTCAGGCAGCTCCTACGCCCGCCATCAACGCGCCCAGGGTCTGCTCCGTCGCCTCGGCGCCCGCTACTTCGCCGGCGACCGCGCCGTCGAACATCACCAGGATGCGATCGCTCAGGGACATGATCTCGTCCAGCTCCACCGACACCAGCAGGATCGCCTTGCCCTGGTCGCGCAGCGCGATCAGGCGGCGGTGGATGAACTCGATGGCGCCGATGTCGAGGCCGCGGGTAGGCTGGCCGACCAGCAGCACGTCGGGGTCGCGGTCCAGCTCGCGGGCGACGATGATCTTCTGCTGGTTGCCGCCGGAAAAGCCGTCGCAGCGCAGCAGCGGATCGGCGGGGCGCACGTCGAACTCCTCCATCTGGCGCTGGGAGGAGGCGATGATCCGGCGCCGGTGCATCAGCAGCGGCCCGTTGTAGGCGCGGTCGTCGTGGTAGCCCAGGATCGATGACTCGTTGGCCGCGAAGCTGGTCACCAACCCCATGCGCTGCCGGTCCTCGGGCACGTGTCCCAGGCCGGCGGTGCGCGGCCGGCGCGCGTCGCCCGCTTCCGGGACGGCCTCACCGGCGACGCCGGCGTACGCCGCAACGTCGGCGTCCGCCGCAACGCCGGCGTACAGCACGGAGCCGTTCACCGTCAGCGTGCCCGCGTCAGGCCGGGTGATGCCGGAGAGCAGCGTGAGCAGTTCCGACTGACCGTTGCCGGCCACGCCGGCGATGCCGACGATCTCGCCGCGGCGCACGTTCAGGCTCACGTCCTTGACGCGACGCACCCCGGCGGCGTCGGAAAAATCGAGATGCTCCGCCTGCAGCAGCACCTCGCCCGGCGTGGAAGGCTGCTTCTCCACCCGCAACAGCACCTCACGGCCGACCATCAGTTCCGCGAGCTGCTCGCGCGAGGTGTCGGCGGTGGCGACGTTGGCCACCACCACGCCGCGCCGCATCACCGTGACACGGTCGGTAATCGCCATGATCTCGCGCAGCTTGTGGGTGATCAGGATCACGGTGCGTCCCTGCCGCTTGAGCGCCGCCAGGATGCGGAATAGCTCGTCCGCCTCCTGCGGAGTGAGCACCCCGGTCGGCTCGTCGAGGATCAGTATCTCGGCGCCGCGGTACAGCGCCTTCAGGATCTCGACCCGCTGCTGGATGCCCACCGGCAGCTCCTCTACCGGCGCGTCGAGATCCACCACCAGCCCATATTCCTGCTCCAGGCTGGTCAGGGCGGCCCGCGCCCGGCGCAGCCCTTGGCGCAGCAACGCTCCCTGCTCGGCGCCCAACAGCACGTTCTCCAGCACCGTGAGCGGCTCCACCAGCATGAAGTGCTGGTGCACCATGCCGATGCCGGCGGCGATGGCGTCCGCGGGACTGGCGAATTCGGTAGAGCGCCCGTCGACCTCGATGCTCCCCGAGTCAGGCCGATACAAGCCATACAGGATGCTCATCAAGGTCGACTTGCCGGCGCCGTTCTCGCCGATGATGCCGTGGATCGACCCCTTCGCCACCTCCAGCGAGACGTCGCGGTTGGCGCGGATCGCCCCGAACCGCTTGTTGATGCGACGCAGTGCGACCGCGGCCCGCGTTCCGGGACCGCGGCCGCCCGCCGCTACGGACAGGAGTTGGTCGCCATGTAGTCGTGCACCGTCAGCTCGCCGGCGATGATCGCCGCGCGCGCGGCTTCCACCTGCTCCGCAATCTCGGCGCTGATCAGCGACTCGTTGTGCTCGTCCAGCGCCCAGCCGACGCCATCCTCGGCCAGTCCCAGGTCACGGATGCCGGCTGCCCACGTGCCGTCCATGGCTGTCTGGTACACGTCATAGGCGGCAACGTCGACGCGCTTCAGCATCGAGGTCAGCACCGATCCCGGATGCAGGTAGTTCTGGTTGGAGTCGACGCCGATCGACAGCTTGCCGCCGTCCGCGGCAGCCTGCAGCACGCCGAGCCCGGTGCCGCCTGCCGCGGCGAACACGATGTCGGCACCGCGGTCGAATTGGGACTTTGCCAGCTCCGCGCCCTTCACCGGGTCGTTCCACGCCGCCGGCGTGGTACCGGTCATGTTCTGGTACACCTCGGCGTCGGGATTGACGTGCTTGACGCCCTGCTCGTAGCCGCAGCCAAACCTGCGGATCAGCGGAATGTCCATGCCGCCGACGAAGCCCACCTTGCCGGTCTCGGAGGCCAGGGCCGCGATCATGCCGACCAGGAACGAGCCTTCATGCTCCTTGAACACGATCGACTGCACGTTGGGCAGATCCACCACCATGTCGATGATCGAGAAACTGGTATCCGGATATTCGGCGGCCACCTTCTCCAGCGCCGGCGCCTGACCGAAGCCTACCGCGATGATCGGGTTGTAGCCGCGGCGCGCGAAGTTGCGCAGGGCCTGCTCCCGCTGCGCCTCGTTGGCCACTTCGAATTCGGCATAGTCGATTCCGTTCTCCATACGGAACTTCTCGATGCCGTTGTAGATCCCTTCGTTGAACGACTTGTCGAACTTGCCGCCCATGTCGAACACCACGGCGGGCTTGATCTCGGCCGCGGCGGTCGCGGTCGCCAGCAGGACGATGCCTGCTGTCCATAGTAAGCGCTTCATTGATCGCCTCCCTGTATTTGGTGCGGGATAGCACGTGCCCGCATGAACTGAGCTTTGCGGAAAAGCCTGATCCCTGCAACTGCCTCGCGGTTGGCGGGTGACGGGGCGGCTCCGGCGCCGGCCCCGACGCTAGCGGGTTGACATTGGCGCGGAACGGGCCGGATCGACCGTGATTACCACCCCGTAGCCGGAGGTGGTGGTCACCGGTTCGGCGGTGAAGCGGGTGGCCGGGGCCCAGTCCCAGCGCAGGTCGGCGCGGCGCCAGGCGTACACCTTGCCGTCCTCGGCGCCGCAGATCAGGTCGGGAGCGCCGTCGCCGTCGAGATCGTGGCACCAGGGCGCGCACTTGTGGGATGCCAGGTTGATGGGAGTGCCGTCCGCCTCGGTGATGAGCCGTGGCCGCTCGAACACCGGCTCCGCGTCGCTGCCGGCGTTGCGCAGCCAGAACGGGGTGGCGAGGCCGGGGAAGTGGCCGTTGATGACGCGGGTGTTGTGCCGGGCGCTGCCGGCCACCAGGTCGCGGGCGCCGTCCAGGTCCCAGTCGCAGCCGCAGAACGCGCTCCGGCCCCACAGGCCGCCGGGACCGCAGCCGCGCACCAGGTTGCCGTCCCGGTAGCGCAGCAGCGATCCCGCTGCCAGACGCGCAGGGTCGGAGCCGGCCTGCCGGAAGAGCTGCAGGAAGCCGTCGCCGTTGAGCACCAGCAGGCGGTCGGGACCCCAGGCCGCGGGGCGCGAGCGCCAGGCGCCGGTAAAGGGAGCGTCGCCGCAGCACAGCGGTCGGGCCGCGGCCAAGCGCGGCTGGTCCCGGCTGCCGACGTTGCGGTACCACAGGTAGCGCCCGTGAATGTCGTTGGCGATCACATCGAGCAGACCGTCGCCGTCCCAGTCGGTGACCAGCGGGTTCAGATAGCCCCAGCGTGCCTCGTTCGGGCCCTGGATGGAGCCGCTCGGGCCCGCGAGATGGTGGATCTCCCGGCCGCCCGCGTGGAGGCGTGTTCCGGCCCCGAAGTCGAACGTTGCCGGCTCTGTCGCGCGATTGGCGAAGCGCCAGAGATAGCCGGAGGAATCGCCTACTACCAGATCGGGGGCGCCGCTGTCTGTCAGATCCGCCAGGCAGGGTACCGCAAGAGTCTCCACGCGGGCCGCGCCGCCGACCCGCAGCAGGGGAGGGCGCTCGCGCCACTGACCGGCTTCGTAGTCCAACCAGATGACCACACCTGGATTGCCGGTGATGAGAATCTCCTGCTCGCCGTCACCGTCGAGGTCGCAACAGCAGAGCGAAGTCTCGAAGTAGCCGCGGCGCAGCGGGCTGCAGGGCAGCTCCCAGGCGTCTCCGGTAGCGCGCAGGCGCGGCAGCTCCCCTTCGGAGCCGGGCGCCGCTCCGGGCACCGTCGCGGCGCGCTCTTCGGAGCTTGCCTCCACTGCGGTCAGGCGCATGGCGTAGAGCCGGTCCACGTCCCGCCGCACCAGCAGCTCGAGGGCGCCGTCGCGGTCGACGTCGACCAGGGCGGCATCGGTGCGGCCGTCCCAGGAGCGATACTCGGCCAGCAGCTCCGGCGGCCCGTACTCGGGCTGGTCGTCACTGCCGGCGTTGCGCAGCAGGAACACCCGCGTGGCCGGCCGGCGGCCCATCCAGGTGCCGTCGGAGCGATAGCCGCGCCCGGCCCCCATGTCGGGGTAGTCGCGCAGATCGGTGCCGCGCACGTCCGGCCAGTACTCCACCACGTACTCGTAGAGACAGGAGATGACCAGGTGGGTGACCCCGGAGCCGTCACGGTAGGGATTGAGATTCCACAGGTCGGCCGCGGCGAACACCTCGGCCAGCGCCTTGCCGTCGACGGAAACGCGCTCCGCGGGACCGGCAAACCGGGGGGCCGTGCGCGGGCCGCGGTTGCGGTACAGCTTGAGCCAGCCCGGGTCGGACTCGCGCTCGGGGACGCGGGTCGGGTTGCCGAACGTCAGCAGGTGCAACTGGCCTTCGTGGGTAACCAGCGGCAGTGCGTGGTAGCCGGTCACCTCGGCCAGCGGTTCGGGCGGGTCGTACAACGGCACCTCGGCACGGTCGGCGCGCCGCTCGCGGTACAGGTAGACGCCGCCGCCGTGCATGTTGGGCAACAGCGAATAGAGGATGTCGCGGCCGCCGTCGCCCTGCCAGTCCACCAGGAAAGCAGTGCCGGAGAGCCCGTCGCCCAACTCGCAGCGCTCCCCGGCAGCCACCGGCAACGGCTGTCCCGGCTTGATTTCCGTACCTCTCAGCATTTTCTCATTCTCCTACAAGGGCAGGGTGATCACGCCGGCTCCCGGCGGCAGTTCCGCACGCTCGGGCGGCACTACCAGCCAGCGGTCCGCATTACTCAGCGCGCCCACCTGGGATGCCTTCTGGCCGGCTATGGGGACTACCCGTTCCGGGCCGCCGGCGGGGGAGTCGGTGGCGTGGGCCAGCACGAGACGGGTGAACGGCGGCCGCCCGTGCACCCTGGCTCCGAGCACCGCCGCAGCCGGCGGTTCCGGCGGCAGGCCCTGCAACGCCCGCAGGCAGGGAACCACCAGCGCCCGAAAGGTGGCCAGCACGGCCAGCGGATTGCCGGGCAGGCCGAACAGCAAGGTTCGCCGGTCGGGCAGGCGCGCACACAGCACCGGCTTGCCCGGGCGCAGCGCCACGCCGCGGTACAGGTAGCTGGCGCCCAGCGCTGCCAGCGCCGCGGGTACGAAGTCGGCCGCCCCGCGCGAAACGCCGCCGATCGTCAGGATGAGATCTACCGGTGGATCCGCCTCCAGCATCTGCTGCAGGGCGCTGCCGACTGCTTCCAGCCGGTCGGGGACGGTTCCCGCCGACTGCGGCTCACAGCCCAGCGCCGCCAGGACGCTCATCAGATAGCGCGCGTTGGAGTTGCGTACCTGGCCCGGGCGCAGTGGCGCAGAGAGGTCCTCGACCACCTCGCTGCCGGTGGCGACCACCGCCACCCGCGGCCGGCGCACCACCTCCACCGCGGCACAGCCCAGGTTGGCCAGCAGCAGCACGTGGGGCGGGCCGATGCGCCGCCCGGCTTCCAGCGCCACGTCCCCCGGCCGATGGTCCTCTCCCCTCCGGCGCACGTTGCCGCCGGCGGCCGGCGGCGCGGCTACCGCTATCCTCCCGGCCGTCTCGGCAACCTCTTCGAACGGCAGCACGGTGTCGTAACCGGCAGGCAGCAGCGCGCCGGTGGCAATCCGCACCGCGCCGCC